>JACSRL010000483.1 GCA_014879765.1 Anaerolinea sp.
TCGGCCCCTACCGGGGTGCTGCGCAAAGACCGGCCCGAGCGGGTTGGGTGGCTGGACGGGCACGGTCGGAGACCGGCCCGAGCGGCTGTCATCGAGTTAAAACCTCTGGCTTCTAACAGCACGGCGACCAAGACCGACAGATCCTCATCCAAATATAATTCAGCAAACAGCTTCATGCGGCGACCAGTTCTAGCTGAAAGAGTGGATGTACCAGTTCATCTGGAACCCTGTTGGCCTCCATGTAGCGATTGATCTGGTTCTGATTGTCGGCGTAGTAGCGCAGTGCGTCGAAGACCTGCGCCAGCGTCAGGTGCGGGAGATGTGTTGGAATTTCTTCTGGAAGTAATCCCATGCGCCATAGCTCTACGATAGCGCGCACCGGTGTTTTTGTGCCAGAAATAACCGGCTCACCAGCCAACAGGGCGGGATCAGTGGCGATATAGGAATTGGAATGGGCGTTTGACATATGGTTGCTCCTTTCGAGAGCGATTGTAGACCAATTGACGCAATTCGTCAACCGTCCCCCCGCTAAATCTTACGCGAACGCCATCTCGCGTGCCACCTCTTCCACCGTCGTTTCCTGGCGGAACTGCTGCGTGTACAGGTTGTAGTAGTGGCCGCGGGCGCGCAGCAGCTCGCTGTGGCTGCCGATCTCGGCGATGCGGCCGCCTTCGATCACCAGGATGCGGTCGGCCCGGCGGATGGTGGAGAGCCGGTGGGCGATGACCACGCTGGTGCGCCCGGCCATCAGCGTCTCCATGCCCTGCTGGATCAACGCCTCGGTCAGGGTGTCCACCGAGCTGGTGGCCTCGTCCATGATGAAGATCTCTGGCCGGGCCAGCACCGCGCGCGCCAGGCTGAGCAACTGCTTCTGGCCCACCGAGAGCAGCGTGCCCCCCTCGCCTACCTCCTGCTCGTAGCCCTTGGGCAGGGAGGCGATGAAGGGATGCGCGCCGGCCATGCGCGCCGCCGCCTCTACCTCTTCGTCGGTCGCGTCCAGCCGGCCATAGCGGATGTTCTCGCGGATGGCGCCGGAGAAAAGGTAGGGGGTTTGCAGCACGATGCCCAGGCGCGATTGCAGCGCGTGCTGGGTCAGCTCGCGGTAGTCGCGGCCGTTGATGCGCACCATGCCCATGCGCGGCTCGTAGAAGCGGCAGAGCAGGTTGACGATGGTCGACTTGCCGCCGCCGGTGGGGCCCACCAGGGCGATGGTCTCCCCCTGACGGATGGTCAGCGAGAAGTCGTCCAGCACCGGCTTGCCCGGCTCGTAGTAGAAGCTGACGTGGTCGAACTCGATGTCGCCGCGCACCGTGCCAGGGTCGATGGCGCCCGGCTGGTCCACGATGTCAGGCTGGGTGTCCTCCAGCGAGAAGATGCGCTCGGCCGAGGCCAGCGCGTTCTGCAGCTCGGCGAAGACCCGCGCCAGGTCCTGGATCGGCCAGATCATGAAGGTGATGTAGGAGACGAAGGCGGCGATGCCGCCGATGGTCAGCCCGGCCAGCGCGCCGTTGGGGTTCAGCGCCTCGATGCCGGCATACCAGACCACCGCGGCCACCGCGAAGGCGGCGACCAACTGCACGGCCGGCAGGAACATGGCCGACAGCACCGCGGCGCGGTAGCCGGCGCGGTACATGGACCCGGTCAGCCGGTCGAACTCGGCCAGGTTCTCCTCCTCGCGGTTGAGCGCCTTGATCACCTTCACGCCGGTGATGGTCTCATTGTAGGCCGCGGTGATCCTGGAGTTGATGCGGCGCACATCGCGGTACTGGGAGAGGATGCGCCGCTGGAAGTAGAGGGCCACCAGGAAGAGCACCGGGATGACGCCCATGACGATCAGCGCCAACTGCCAGTTGATCACCATCATGAAGATCAGGGAGGTGGTGATGTTCATGATGGCCCAGGTGATGTCCAGGATGCCCCAGGTCACCAGTTGCGCGACCCGCTCCGAGTCGGAGGTGACGCGCGACATCAGCCAGCCGATGGGTGTGCGGCTGTAGTAGGCAAAGGAGAGCGCTTGCAGGTGGTCGAACATGCGCTTGCGCAGGTCGTACTGAATGCGCTCGCCCAGGATGCCGGCCAGATAGATGAAGCCGAAGACCGCGCCGGCCTGCACGAAGACCAGTGCGCCGTAGATGCGCACCAACTCCATCAGCCGGCTGCGGTCGCCCGGCACGATGCCCTCGTCCACCATCTGTTTGCTCAGAAAGGTGAACAGAGCGTCCAGCGTCGAAACCAGCGCGATGAGCAGCAGAAAGCCCACCACCCAGCGCCAGTGCGGACGGGTCAGGCCCAGAACCCGCCGCAGCGTGCGGCCGGTCATCTGGCCCTGAAATTCTTCTTCTTCCAGTTCAATGTCTTCGTAGTCTGCCATGAGGTTTGTCTCTTGGAGTTAGTTGGGTGGTTTACGTAATGCGTAATGCGTAACTCGTAACCCGGAGTTGGTGCGAGGTGTGTGTTGGGATGGGTGGTGTGATGCGTGATGCGTGATGCGTGATGCGTGACCCGGAGGATTCCTTCTGAAGCAACCGGGTGTTTGCCTGCAACCAACATTGACTCACACGCCTCGCACCATTCCGGTTACGAGTTACGAGTTACGAGTTACTCGTTACGTCACGCATCCGCACACACGCCTCGCACCATTCCGGTTACGAGTTACGAGTTACTCGTTACTCGTTACGTCACGCATCCGCACACACGCCTCGCACCATTCCGATCACGCATCACGTATCACTCGTCACTCCCACAATCTCGCGCTGCAGCTCATCTTCCATCTTCGCCTGCAGCTCGTAGATCTGCCGGTAGAAGCCGGGCTGGGCCATCAGCTCGTCGTGGCGGCCCTGTTGCAGCACGTGGCCATCCTTGAGCACCAGGATATGGTCGGCGTCCATGACGCTCTGGATGCGGTGGGCGATGATGAAGGTGGTGCGGTTTTCCATCAGATGCTGCAAGGCCTGGCGGATCTCGGCCTCGGTTTCGCTGTCCACCGAGGAGGTGGCATCGTCCAGGATCAGGATGCGCGGGTTCTTGAGCAGGGTGCGGGCGATGGCCACCCGCTGCTTCTGGCCGCCGGAAAGGGTCACGCCCTTCTCGCCGACCAGGGTGTTGTAGCCCTCGGGGAAGCTCAGGATGCCCTCATGGATGGCCGCGGCGCGCGCGGCTGTGAAGACCTCCTCGTCGGACACCGCTCGTCCCACGCCGAAGGTGATATTGTCACGAATCGAGCGCGAGAAGAGGAAGGGCTCCTGCTCCACGATGCCCACGTTCTGGCGCAGATAGCGCCGTGGGTAGCTGCTCAGCGGCTGGCCGTCCAGCGTGATCTGCCCGCCGGTGGCCTCGTAGAAGCGGGGCAGCAGGTTGACCAGGCTGGTCTTGCCGGAGCCTGCGCCGCCCATCAGCGCGATCACCTGGCCCGGCTGGCACTCGAAGCTGATGTCGTGCAGCACGTGCGGCTTGGCGCCGGCCGGCTCAGCGGACCCGGCCGGCTCAGCCGCCTGATGCGGCTGGGTCAAGTCCTGGTCGGACATGCCAGCCTCGACGACGGCGCTGACCGGCGGCTCGAAGGCCAGGGGAAGCCCATCAGGGCCGGCATGGTCTGGCCGTGCGACGCCTGGCTGTTCAGCATCCGTCTCTGGCGGCCGCTGATAGGCGAAGGCGACGCGGTCGTAGACGATATGGCCCTGCGGCGGGCCGGCCGGCCGCACATCGCCGGCCTCCAGCGGCTCCCGCTCCTCGGCGATCACCTTGGAGACCCGCTGGTAGGAGACCAGGCCGGTGGACATCTCCACGATCAGCCGGCCCAGGTTGCGCATGGGCCAGATGATCCAGATCACCAACTGGTGGTAGGCCAGATAGGTGCCCAGGCTGATCTCGCCGTTGATGGCCAGCAGCGCGGCGAAGGTGAAGCCGCCCAACATCTGCAGGCCGGAGAGGATGTCGGTGGCCGGCCAGTAGAGCGCATGGTTGATCAGCAGCCAGCGGCCGCGGCGGTACTTTTCCCAGTTGTCCTTCTCGAACTTGGCGCGCTCATAGTCCTGGCGGGCGAAGGCGCGCACCACCCGCACGCCGGTCAGGTTCTCCTGCAAGGTGGTGGAGAGCGCCGCCTCCTGCTCCTGATAGGCCTCGTAGGCCGTGGAGATGCGCCGGAAGAACCAGACCGACACCAGCAGCACCAGCGGGATGACGAGCACCGAGACCAGCGCCAACTGCCAGTTGAGCAGCAGAATGGCGATGAAGTTGACCAGGAAGAGCATGGCCACGCGGCCCACGGCCGTGGCCTGGTCGGCCAGGAAGCGGCGGATGTGGTCCACGTCCGAGGTGGAGCGCTGGATCAGCTCGCCGGTGGAGGTGCGGTCGTGGTAGGCAAAGGGCAGGCGCTGGATCTGGTCCAGCAGGTAGTTGCGCAGGCGATAGGCGGTGCCCTCGGCCGTGCGCGCGGCCCAGCGGCCGCTGAGATAGGTGAAACCGCCCTCCAGCAGCGCCAGGCCGATGAAGCTCAGCGCGATCAGCGGCACCAGGCTGGCTTTGTCCGGCTGGCCCAGGACATTGTCCACGAAGTCACGGAAGACGAAGTAGACCGCGGTCTTGGCCAGCGCGGCCATGCCCAGCGCCAGCGTGGCCGCGATGAAGGTGCGATGAAAGCCGCTGATCATGCGCCACAGCCCGGCCAGCCGGTTGTCGTCCACTGCCTGTTTCAGGTCGTAGGAGGCCAGCGCGTCGTTCAGCGGTGAGCTTGGTTGAGACGAGGCAAGAGTCATAGAACACCTCGATAGGTCAGAATCGCGAAAGGCGATGAAACGCCTTCAGGTTGAACGGATCGAACTATCAGATTCGTTCAGCTGGTGGGGCGGCGAAAACAGAACAAAAAAACAGGCGGGCCCTGCGGCCCGCCTGTGCTCAGCGAAGCAAAACGCTGATCAGGGCAGATTGACACCGTCAGGGGGGGGTATGTTGGGCGGCGAGCTGGGCGGCCTCGTCGATCCAGGCCGCGAAGTTGGGCTGGCGCCAGGCCGGCGCCTGGATGATGGAATCCAGCTCGGCCTCGTTGCTGGCAGCCAGACGGGCGAAGGTCAGGATGCCATGCTGGCGCAGGCGGGCGGCAAAGACCGGCCCGATGCCATCCACCACGATCAGATCGTCCTCGACCGTGTCCACGGCGTCGGACAGCGCCATGGCCACGCCGGAGCGGCTGGCCAGCGCGGCCATGTCGATCTCGGCCGGCTCCTGGTCATCCAGGCTGGCCTCCAGGCCGGCTTGCAGCACCTCGACCTCGGCCAGCGGCAGTTCAGTCTCGATCAACAGCTCATCCAGCGCCTGGGCGTCGGCGGTGACATCCAGGGCAGCGGCAGCATCGGCCTCGGCGCGCAGGGCATCGATGCTGACAAAGCTGCCGTTGGCCATGACGCCGCGGCCGGGGGCGACCGGCGCCGCGGCCTGCTGGGCCAGTTGGCGCTCAGCCGCGGCGGCCCGCGCCCGCTGGTTGGCCAGCTCGCGTTCCACCCGAGCCAACGCCTGCTGACGACGCCGGCCGCGGCGACGCAGCAGCAGCCAGGCGGCTGCGCCGCCGGCCGCGAAGCTGCCAGCCGCCAGCGCGGCCGCAGCCAGCAGGGTCAGGTTGATCAGCAGGCGCTTCATGGCAGGAGAACTCCTGGCAAAGGCTGATGGAGCTTGGATGCGTGCATGGCCGTATTGTAGTCCGTAATCCAATCAACTCCAAATCTGGCGCTAAGTCAGACGCACGAACTTGCGCCGGCCCACCTGCAGCACCTGCTCCTCGCCGGTGGGGGCCAGCTCCAGCTTGATGTCGCTGACGGTCTGGCCGTTGAGCTTGACGCCGCCCTGCTCCACCAGCCGGCGGCCCTCGCTGTTGCTGCTGACCAGGCCGGCCTCCTTGAGCAGGGCCAGCAAGCCGATGGGGCCGGCCAGCGCCAGCTCCGGCATATCGTCGGGCAGCTCGCGCTGCTGGAAAACGGTGCGGAAGTGCTCCTCGGCCGCCACGGCTGCCTCGTCGCCGTGGAAGATGCTGACGATCTCGCTGGCCAGCGCCATTTTCAGATCGCGCGGGTGGCGGCTGCCGTCGGCCAGCGCCTGCTCAGTTTCAGCCACCTGCGCCGGCAGCCAGCGGGTGGCCAGCCTGAAGTAGAGCGGCATGGCATGGTCGGGGATCGACATCACCTTGCCGTACATGTCGGCCGGCGCGGCCAGGATCGGGATGTCGTTGCCCAGGCTCTTGCTCATCTTGATCTCGCCGTCGGTGCCGGGCAGGATGTCCACGATCAGCGCCACCTGCGGCTTCTGGCCCAGAGCCTGTTGCAGCTTGCGGCCGGCGATCAGGATGTTGAAGAGCTGATCGGTGCCGCCGATCTGCACGTCGGTCTCCTGCGCCACCGCGTCGTAGGCCTGCATCAGCGCGTAGAAGGTCTCTTGCAGGAAGATCGGCTCGCCCTTGTCGAAGCGTTTGGCGAAGTTCTCGCGCTGGAGAAACTGCTGCACGGTGAAGTTCTGCCCGATCTGGATCAGGTCCAGCAGGCGCAGGCCGGCCAGCCATTCGCCGTTGTGGCGCACGATGGTCTTGTCGCGGTCCAGGATCTTGTAGGCCTGCTCGACATAGGTACGGGCATTTTCCTCGACCTCGGCCTCGGTCAGCACCGGCCGCGTCTTGTCCTTGTCGCTGGGGTCGCCCACCAGGCTGGTGTAGGAGCCGATCAGGAAGGTCACATCATGGCCCAGATCCTGGAACTGGCGCAGCTTGCGCATGGTGATGGTGTGGCCCAGGTGCAGGTCAGGCTTGCGCGGGTCATAGCCGCAGTAGATGCGCAGGGGCCGGCCGGTCTGTTTGGCCTCGATCAGCCGCTGGCGCAGCTCGGCCGTCATCTTCTGTTTCATCTCCTCGTCGCCGTAGTTGGTGCCTTGCATCAGCCAGGCGACCTGCTCGTCGATGGACAGGCTCGTTGGGTCTTGGATGGGGGTGATCATGGCAGGTGTCTCCGGGTGCTTGCGCAGACCCTTCGGGTTTTCGGAAACCCGAAGGGTCTCGTGCGCTATGAATCAAAACGTGGCGCAGCGCGCCACGTTAACATAAACAAATCGTGTCAATCTCGAATCGTGGACGCGTTCAACCGGCTGGGGTCGGGGCGTAGCCGCCCCCCAGGTACGAGTAGGTGAGCCCAGAGGTGTCCACGGTGTTCATGATGGCGCTATAGTAGCACTGAGCGGTTGGTGTGTCAAACCAGCGTGGACCGTAGGTTTAGATAGTGACGTTGCTGGCCGCGTTGGGGTGGCCGTCATGTCGAGCCGCCGGGTGGTCATCGAGCTTTCAGCAGCAATGGAAGGTACGCTCGTGGCAGCGGCGGCAACGGCAGGCAGCGCCACGTTATGCCGCCGTCATCTGAGCGGTGGTGGCGCGCGTAGCTGCCTGCCTGGCTCCGTTCCAAGAACAAGCTCAAAGGCGGCGCAGATGAACTGGCGGCGACAGACAGCGCGTCCAGGTGGCCGACGCTGCGCAACAGGTCTTGCCAGGACAGACCGCCGTCAGTGGAAACACGAAGAATGGCCTTCCTGTAGCTCATAATTGTACGAGATCACGTAAGCTGTGCCGTCGCTCACATAACGTGGCGAGAGTTGCAGGTCGTTGGCGCCAACGGCTGGCCCAGGGATCTGGCACGCTGTTCCACCCGGCGGGTAGACGTGACGCCACGTGGCGCCGGCATCCACACTTTTGAAGATCGCACCTCTTTGCAGGGCAAACACCGTCCTGTCTTCGGCAAACGCCGGCGAGAAGCGCATGTCTGCCGCCCAGCCCGGACACAATCCCTCTGTCGAACCGTCCTGCCAGGTGCTGCCCCCGTCGCTGGACCGGATCAGCGCGGTCTGCAACGTGGGGCTGGTGGGGTAGAGGCTGGCGTAAAGCAGGCGGTCGCTGGCATAGTCGGGCGAGATCGACAGGCCAAGCGCGCCGGTCTCGTTCCATACGGTATCCACCTGGGGAAACCAGGGGCTGTTATCCCAGCGCTGGATGTCGGCCTCGAAGTTGATATTTGTCTGCCGTCGGGGCACGAACCACACGTTGGTCTGGTTCGTGAGGTAGAAGCCCACCCAATTCCTACAGTAGGCCAGCGACTCGTCGCACATCTGGTCGATGGTCCAGGTGTCACCGCTGTCCACGCTGCGCAGCAGGGCGTGCGTCCTGCCGCCGGTGTACCACAGCGCCGCGCGGGCATAGAGGATCAGCCCTTGCGGCGATCTGATCGGCGCGATGGCGAATTGGTGGATAGCGGCATGGTCATACCAGGATTGAGGCCGCAGGATGGTCTCCCAGTGCTCGCCGCCGTCGCTGCTGCGGTAGAGCGTTTGTGGGTGCGGGGACGTGGAGTCCAGAAAGTAGAATGTTCCATCTTCGGCGAAGAACGGCGACACCGTAAGTCGGGAATTGCTGGATCAGGGACAGGGCGGCAGACCATCCATTTGCATCGGCCCATCGGCTGTTACAGCCTGCGCCAGCGCTGGGCGTCAAACGCCTAGCACGCACAACAGGCCAAGCACAACTATGGCTATTCGCATCCAGGGCAATTGGGTGTGCATGTCTGGCCTCCCGGTCAGGGTGTTGGCGTACTAGGTCGTGGGCAAGCCCAGGCTTTGCCCAACTCGGTCAGTCGCTTCGGGTTTGGCCCCCAGGGACTGGACGACGTTACATACAGGAAAGTGGCGGGCCCATCTTGCTTGGTCCACGTAACGAACCAAGCAACGCCATCATATCCTGGGTTCATATCTGGGGCGATAAGCCAAGTGAGAATTGGCTGCATCAACTCGTCGCGCACCTGTTGAATGGTTGCAGCAGGAAAATCCTGATACACTCCCAGATAGCCATATTCTGTTACGAGTAGGGGCTTGCCGCGAGTGAGATCACATTGTGGTGTCGCACACTCGTGCTGGCCCAAGAAATAGTGGCGGAGTGCGTTTTCAAGGCAAATCCACCATGCAGGGCCAATTGCCTGGTTGGCGCCACAGATATTGCCCTGAATGTTCCTGGCGCTGCCTGTCACAGGATACGTGTGAATGTGTACCCCATCCAATCCGACTGGCGGCGTTATTTGGCTCAGTCGCGCCAGAAAAGCGGTCCACCAAGGATTGGATAGGTCGCCCCGTGTGTAGAACTGGCCGCAACAATAGACTTTGGCTGTTGGATCGCCGGCCTTGATGGCCCTGTAGATCTCAGCGTATCGATTGGCCGCCAGAGTAGCCATCTGCTGGGTCCAATCAGGCGGCGTCTGGTTGGGTGACACTTTGCAGGCATCGGCTTCCGGTGTGCCCGGTGTCAAGGTTTTGGCTACCATCCTGCACAGGACACGCGCGCATTGTCCAGGCTCGTTGAACGGCGTCGGTGTCGGAGTGAGCGTGTTCTGGGGCGGCGCTTGATAGGCGATAGTCCACGGGTGATCGGGTTCGTTGTAGATCAGCCATAGCTTGCCCGGATACGCAGCCGCTTTGGTCGTCAATTCCTGCGGCGTCCAGTGTCCGTTGGGGTTGACCCAACCCTGGTTAACCACCTCACCGGGCTTGTCAGCGCACCATACCATCGGGATGTAGAACATGTCAGCCATTCGTCCGCTGCCAGCCCACAGATATTGGTGATCCCAATCGAAGTACCAGTCGCGATTCAAGCGATTGAGATCAGGTGTGGGCTGTTGGCGACCGTCGCCCGCAGCAAACCCGCGGCCAGCATATCGGTTCTCGCATTGTCCGATCAACGAAAGCGGCAGGTAATACTGGTGGACGGCGGAAATCTCCCGATTCACGACCGGTGAACCTGGCGTGGCCGTTGGTGGTGTCGCTGGCGGCTGCGGCGTTTGGTAGGCAGGATCACGTCGCCAGAGTGCGGCAGCCACAACAGGGTCGTCAATGGGTTGAGGTACAAAGGGTGAGGGGTAAGCCCGCCGAGTGGGTGTGGGTGGGTGCAGCGGGGAGATGAAAGGAGGTGTGGGGGTAGATGTCCGGCTTTGCGCTGGTTGCGCCAGAGCCGTCGGCTGCGGATGGCCTCCGAACAGCGACAGCAGCGCCAAGGCAGCCAGCGCCATAAGGGCGGCTATGGCCGCGCCAGCTTTTCGCAATTCCTCACGGTGGTTCTTCATGCCTCATCCTCCTGGCCCGCCTGTGAGCTAAGTCCAACACCTGCTTCGTGTCTGCCGTCACGATCGCAGCAGATTATCGCGCTGCCTGCGACGCTTGTCAAACGTGCGAGGCGGCTGGGGGCGCGCGTGGAACGACATCCGCGGCTCTTGCCCACTGCCAGCGCCGTTCCTGTGCGCTCCGTGCAAGCTGCGCGCCAAACGAAATCACAGGACGCGCCACAGGTGGAGCCGGCGCATTTTTCGCCGACTCCACCCGTGTGCCAAATCTCCCTCTTTGCGGCTTAGGCGCAGCGAGCCATACGGTCAGCTTTCCGCTTCGCCCACCGGCTCAGTGGCGCCCGTGCCCAGGAAGGCATGGTTGGAAGCAAAGTAGAACGTGATCGGCTTCTCGTTGCGCAGCACGTCCAGCACGCCGTCGAATAGGTTGAAGGCTCATGCCTCAACGCAGGATCAACGGCAGCCACAGCCGCGCTGGCGTGGCGCTGGCCGTTGGCGTCGCCGTGGCGCTGGGGGTCGCTGTGGGCGTCCATGTGCCAGTGGGCGTCGCGGTAGCGGTTGGCGTCGGGCTGGGCGTTGCGGTCGCGGTAGCGGTCGGTGTGGCCGTTGGCGTCGCAGAAGCCGTCGCGGTCGGTGTTGCCGTCGCCGTGGCGGTCGGACTGGCCGTGGGCGTGGACGTGTGGGTCGGCGTAGGCTGCCCGGCGCCGCTGGCCACTACTTCGGTGTACTCGCTGATCACCCGGTTCGGCTGATAGGCGCACCATTCG
>JACSRL010000494.1 GCA_014879765.1 Anaerolinea sp.
AATAACGTCGCGGGCTGGCTCGGTCGGAGACCGGCCAGAGCACCAAGTTAATTTTGGACAATCACTTAGGATGACCGGATCAGGATTTTTCTCTTGTTCAGCCCGCATTCGCTCGCCAAACTCGTTCCATTCCTGTATATACCGGTCCACCGCTTCTTTGTACCGTCAGTCCTTCTCGACATCAACTGAACAGCCATGCAGCGACTGTTAAACAAGACACAGCTCCAGGTGAACACGGGCGCATCAGGGCCGGCCAGGCCATCCCTGCGCGCCCGCTCCATTGGGGTGACGGAAGGATGTGCAACCCATAGCGTTGCCAACTTTCAGAAAAGTTGGCAACGCTGCCAGCGCCACCGGCAACCTTTCACCCTATGGAGACTGAACCCATGACGGCACCACCCATCTGGCTCTACGACACCACCCTGCGCGACGGCTCGCAGGGCGAGGGGGTCAACTTTTCCTGCGAAGACAAGCTGCGCATCAGCCGCAAGCTGGACGAGCTGGGCATCCACTACATCGAGGGCGGCTGGCCCGGCTCCAACCCCAAGGACATCGAGTACTACGAGCGGGCGCGACGCGAGCTGCACCTGCGCCAGGCCCGCGTCGTGGCCTTCGGCAGCACCGTCAAGGCGCACACCGACCCGGCCGACGATGCGCAGATGCGCCTGCTGGTGGACGCACAGACGCCGGTGATCTGCATCTTCGGCAAGACCTGGGACCTGCACGTCACCGAGGTGCTGCGCACGACGCTGGACGAGAATCTGCGCATGATCGGCGCCAGCACGGCCTATCTGAAGAGCCACACCGGCGAGTTCATCTACGACGCCGAGCATTTCTTCGACGGCTACAAGGCCAACCCTGACTATGCCCTGGCCACGCTCAAGGCCGCGGCCGACAACGGCGCCGACGCGCTGGTGCTGTGCGACACCAACGGCGGCAGCATGTACTGGGAGGTGGGTGAGATCGTGCGCACGGTCAAGGCCCATCTGGAGCGCACCGGCTACCGCGGCGCGCTGGGCATCCACACCCACAACGATGGCGATGTGGGGGTGGCCAACGCGCTGGAGGCGATCCGCGCCGGCGCCAACCACGTGCAGGGCACCATCAACGGCTACGGCGAGCGCTGCGGCAACAGCAATCTGAACAGCATCATCGCCAATCTGAAGCTCAAGATGGGTGTCAACGCGCTGAGCGACGCGCAACTGGCGCGGCTGAACGAGGTGTCGCACTTCGTGGCCGAGCTGGCCAACCTGCAACTGCCCACGCACATGGCCTTTGTCGGCCGCTCAGCCTTTGCCCACAAGGGGGGCACCCACGTCAACGCGGTGGTCAAGCTGGAACGCAGCTATCAGCACATCGACCCGACGCTGGTGGGCAACCAGAAGCGCATCGTGGTCAGCGAGCTGGCCGGCAAGGACAACATCGCGGTCAAGCGCGAGGAATTCGGTCTGGAGGGGCTGAACAAGGAGCAGGAACGGCGGGTGTTGGAGCGCATCAAAGAGCTGGAAAACCAGGGCTTCGCCTTCGAGGGCGCCGAGGGATCGGTCGCGCTGCTGTTGCGACGTTTGCAGCCCGACTACCGGCCCCCCTTCGAGCTGCTGCGCTACAAGGTGGTGGTGGAGCACATGAACGGCAAGACGCACAATGGGTTTGCACAGGCGAGCGACGGCGCCGGCGGCCTGGCGGGCGTCAACGGCGGCTATGATCCCACAGCCTGGTTCGTCGAGGCCACCGTCAAGGTCAGGGTGGGCGGCCAGATCTTCCACACCGCGGCCGAGGGCAACGGCCCGGTCAACGCCCTGGATCTGGCGCTGCGCAAGGCGATCACGCAGTTCTTCCCCGACCTGGCCCACGTCTCGTTGGTAGACTACAAAGTGCGTATCCTGGATAGCCATTCGGCCACCGGCGCCATCGTGCGGGTGCTGATCGAGTCCACCGACGGCCACAACACCTGGAGCACCGTGGGCGCCAGCAGCAACATCATCGAGGCCAGTTGGCAGGCGCTGGCCGACGGGGTGGAGTATGCGCTGTTGGGCATGAACCGCACCGGGGCCGCGCCGGTCTCAGAGCCGCGCCAGGATCGTCTCCCCGCCGCGCAGGCGTTGGCCTTGGGCGATGGCCAGGTGGCTGGTCTGGGGAAGGTAGATCTGCACCAGGCCGCCTAGCGGCAGGTGTCCGCTGACCTGGCCCGGCTGGAGCGCGTCCTCCAGATCGGGCAGCAGGGTGATGCGCCGGCCGGCGTAGGTGGGCAGCCGGCGCCAGAAGCCGCTGGCCTGAAGCCTGACCAGGACCCGGCCGCCGTCGCGTTGCTGCACGCCCAACAGCAGCGCGTCGTCGCGCTGGCCCTCCTGCCCGGCCGGCAGATAGCGCCGGGTGCGCACGATGCCGCCGACCGGCGCGCGCAGCACCTGCACCTGGCTCGGTCGCACGCGCACCGTGATCTGCCAGGCCGCGGCCTTGAGAAAACGCGGCTCCTGCACCTCGGCCACGGCGATGACTTCGCCGTCGCACGGCGCCAGCGCCAGATCAGAATCGGCTGGCCCACGGCGCGTCGGATTGCGGAAGATCCAGGCAACGGCTGCCAGCCCGGCCAGACCCGCGCCGGTCAGCGCCAGCCAGGCGGCTGCGCGCTGGCGCCGCCAGCCAACCAGGCCGGCCAGGGCCAGCGCCGCCAGCAGGCTCAACAGGCCGCCGCCCTGCTCCAGGGCGGAGATGGGGTCATCGCTGGGTTCAGCGGCTGCGCGCGCTTGACTTATTGCTCTCATTGGTAACTCGACCGGAATGCTGTCCACAGACAAAAGGGTGGCCAGCGGGTATGGTTGTACCACCAAACACAAATCGGTGGCCGGCGGATTATCCCACACTCCGCCGGCCATGTCAATCTTGCCGCCAGGAACAGATCACATGAACCACAGCGACCAGCCCAACGCCATCGCGGCCTTTTTCGACATGGACAAGACACTGCTGAGCGCCAGCTCAGCGGTCTTGATGGCGCGCTACATGCGCAAGCGCGGCGAGCTGGCCTGGCGCGACGCCATGCGTGCCCTGTCAGCTATGCTGCGCTACAAGATGGGCCGCCTGGACATGATTGAAACCACGCGCCAGATCGTGCGCGAGTTCGCCGGCCACTCCGAGGCTGAGCGCATCGCCTACACCCGCCAATGGTTCCAGGAGCACCTGATCGATTACGTCACCGAGGAGGGGCGGCGCTGGGTCGAGGGCCATCGCCGGCTGGGGCATCGGGTGGCGCTGATCACGGCGTCGCCCAACTACACGGCTGCGGAGTTGGCGGGGCATCTGGGCATGGGGGATGAGGATGTGATGGCCACCCGCTTCGAGGTCGCCCATGGGCGCTTCACCGGCCGGCTGCTGGAGCCGATGATCTACGGCCAGGGCAAGCTGGACGCCGCGCGCGCCTATGCTGCGGCGCACGCGGTGGATCTGCGCCGCAGCTATTTTTACACTGACAGCATCGCCGATTTGCCCCTGCTGGAGATGGTGGGTTTTCCCGTGGCCGTCAATCCCGACCGCCGGCTGCGCCACACGGCGCTGGCCAGGGGCTGGTCGGTGGTCAACTTCTATTGATGCTGGCCCTCAGGCAGTGACCTGGGCAGTCCTGCGCTGAGAGCTAGGGGGGAAGCGGTTTTCAAGAGCTCTTCCAGACGGTGAAGGTGTAGCTGAACACGTTGGGGTTGGCCGGTGGACGTTCGGCCGGCCGCGGGGCGCGGCTGACTTTGATCTCGTCAGGCGGCGCGTCTGGGCCGTCGTAGCGTTCGGCGAAGGAGTCGCCGCCGTGCAGCGCGCGCGCTGACGGCGGTTGAGGTCGGGCGCCGGACGGCTTGCGCCGTTTGCGCCGGGCAATGCGCACCGGGGCCTTCTGTGCGGCCGGCTCGGCCGGCCGGTCGGCGTTTTTGCGTCGCGCCATCGCGTGCTCCCTAGAGATAATCGCGCAGTTGGCGGCTGCGGCTGGGGTGGCGCAGCCGGGCCAGCGCCTCCTGCTCGATCTGGCGGATGCGCTCACGGGTCAGGCCGAACATCTCGCCAACCTCTTGCAGTGTGTAGGTGTGGCCATCCAGCAGGCCATAGCGCAGGCGCAGAATCCGCTCCTCGCGCGGCTGCAAGGTGTCCAGCAGGTCATCGAGCTTTTCGCGCAGCAGCGACTGCTCAGCGCGTTCCGAGGGCTCCGGGCTGTCATCGTCCTCGATGAACTGGCCCAGCGTGCTCTCTTCTTCCTCGCCCACCGGCTGCTCCAGCGACAGGGGGCGCACTGCGGTGCGCAGGTAGCGATGCACCCGCTCGGCCGGCAGATCCAGCGCCTCGGCCAGCTCCTCCGGCGTCGGTTCGCGGCCCAGCGACTGCTCCATCTCCTGGCTGGTGCGGCGCAGCTTGAGCAGCTTTTCGCTCATGTGTACCGGCAGGCGGATGGTGCGCCCCTGGTCGGAAACCGCGCGGCTGACCGCCTGGCGGATCCACCAGGTGGCATAGGTGCTGAACTTGTAGCCGCGCTCAGGGTCGAATTTATCGACCGCGCGCATCAGGCCCAGATTGCCCTCTTGAATCAAGTCGAGGAAGGGCACCCCATGGCCGATATAGCGTTTGGCGACGCTGATCACCAACCGGCTGTTGGATTCGATCATGCGCCGGCGCGCCTGCTGGCCGAGATCGATGGCAGCTTGCAGCTCATCCTGATCAGCGGGCGAGAGGTCGGGAAGACGGGCCAGCCGCCGGCTGGCCTGTTTGCCCGCCACTACCCGACCGGACAGCATCTTCTCCTCTTCGGCCGTCAACAGGGGATGGGCGCCCATCTGGCGGAAATAGAGATCGACCGCGTCGCGGGCCAGCGCCAGGTCATCCTCGTCTTTGGCCGAAATCACGCGGCTGGGGGGCAGTTCGATCTCCTCTTCCACCTCATCGACCTGATCCTGGACGGGAATGTCCAGCTCGCGCAGGCGCGAGAAGAGATCCTCCAGCACATCCAACCGCTCTTCGACTTCGGGGAGAGTCTCCAGGATCTCGTCATAGGTGATGAAGCCTTGCGCCGAGGCGCGTTCCAGCAGCTCGGCAAGAGCATCAGCCTGTTCAGTGGTTTCTTGCTTGGTCAGTTCTTCCATGAATTCTTGGCACACTATTCTATCGGGCGCGGTGACCCGAAATAGTAATCAGCCCGCTAAGCTGTCGGGGAACGGGAGCGACCCAGCCACATGGTCTAATTAGCACGCAGCCGGTCCCAGGTCTGGGTTAGGCTGCGTCGATGTGTGAATATGGCGCGTATCTGTCCAGGTTATGGCTCACTTTGCCAGCCGCGCCGGCCGGTTTCACTCCTGCTGATTATTCCCGGACTTCGACAGCGTTCTTGCCTGTCCCGTTCAGTATAACATGGAAAAAATGCCATGTCAACACGTTTTCTTGCAGATTGTGTAATTGCTCCCATTGACCGAACGCGCAGGCTGGCCGGCAGTTTGCGCTGGCTGCTGCTGTCTTTGACAGCTTGATCGGTCTTGCTGTATAATCCCCCTTCGGTAGCATTCATACCCATCTCAAACCAGCCATTCTGCGCCGCCGCAAAGGTCCATGACCTGCTGCGGCTTAATTGATTGGCAAAACAAGGTTCCTTTGCAGGAGGAAGCGCAAGTGACGTTAGTTGATATCAGCCCCACTGTCGAGCCACTGGCCAGCGAACCGGTGACCATCGACACTGCACCTATGCCCGCGCCAGCACCCAAGGGCAAAGCGAAGCAGAAAGTCCAAACTTTGCCTCGTAAGAAGATCGTCAAGGTGCTCAGCGTCGGAATGGAGGTCTCCGGCAAGGTAAAGCGGGTCTCCGAGTACGGCGCCTTTGTGGACATCGGCGTGGGGCGAGATGGTTTACTCCATATCTCCGAGCTCTCGACAAATCGTGTCCGCAAGGTCGATGACATGATCAAGGAAGGCGACGAGATCAATGTCTGGATCAAGGAGCTGGACCGCGACAAGAATCGCATCAGCCTGACGATGATCGCCCCTGGCACCAGGACGATCCGTGATCTGGCCGTGGGTGAGTTGGTCACGGGCACGGTGCAGCGCATGACCAACTATGGCGCGTTCGTCGACATTGGCCTGGAGCGCGATGCCATGTTGCACGTCAAGGAGATGGGCGATGGCTATGTGGCCAAGCCCGAAGACGTGGTCAAGGTCGGCGACGAGATCGAGGCTCGCATCAGCGGCGTTGATGCACGGCGCGGCCGGGTGGACCTGAGCCTCAAGGGCTTGCGGCCTTCCACCGCTGCCTCCGGCTCGGCTGAGGAGATCGAGATCCAGCCGTTGGGCGTTGCCGACGATCCGGAAGAGGATCTGCCCACCCTGATGGAGCTGGCTTTCCGCCAGGCGTTGGACGGCGACGAGGAGTATGTGGCCCCCTCGCGCGGGCGTAAACCCAAGCGACGCAAGGGCCGCGAGCGCTACGAGCAGGACGAGATCATCAGCCGCACGCTGCGCTACCGAGGCTAGGCGACAGCGGCCGGCCGATAACCTAAGATCAAGAAAGCTCCGGCCGATTGTCCGGAGCTTTTTGTTGCACACGAGCCGGCCTGGCGTTCAGCGGATGTCCCGTGCGCCGGCGTTGGCGGGAGCCGCCAGCGGCTTGGCCATGTACAGCTCGCCGTCGCTGAAGCCGCGTTGGCGGTAGTAGTCGCGCGTGCCCAGCGCCGCGATGACCGCCAACCGCGGCCAGCCAGCCTCAGCCGCGATTGCTTCCGCGGCGGCCAGCAGCTCGCCCCCCAGGCCGCGGTGCTGCGCCTGGCCATCGCTGGCCGCGCCGATGTGCAGAGCGGGGCCATAGACGTGCAGCTCGCGGATCAGGGCGCACCCCTCCAGCTCGGCCGGCCGCGGGATGGCGCGTTCGCTCCAGGGCAGCAGGAGCCGCAAAAAGCCCGCCAGCCGGCCGGTCTCGGTCTCCAGGGCCAGAAAATGCTCCAGCCCGGCCCCGGTTTCGTAGCGCAGCACCTGCAAGGTTAGCTTCGCCTGATCGAGCGTGGTCTCCCCCACCTCGCGGCAGCGGATGCACTGGCAGCGCCGGCCGGTGCGGGCCAGCTGCTCCTGCACCTGCTCGCGCAGGTTGCTGGCCCGGCTGCCCTGCACGATGTAATCGGAAGGAATGTCGCGCACCACGCGCGTGATGCGGCAGTAGGGCGGCGTCTCGGTCTTGCAGTCGGCCAGCAGCTCAGCCAGGGTCGTCTGGTCGTAGGGCTGGTACTGGCCCTCTTGCCAGAGATCGTACAGGGCCGTGCCCTCCAGCAGCGCGGTGGGGTAGATCTTCAGATCGTCGGGCCGGATGTCGGGATCGGCCCACAGACGGCTGAAGTCCGCCCGATCGCTGGCCGGCGTTGCGCCGAACAGGTTGGGCATCCAGTGGAGGTGCAGCTTGAAGCCAGCCGCGCGCAGCAGCCGGCAGGCCAGGCGCGTCGCCTCGACATCATGCCCGCGACCGTTGAGCGCCAGAATCCGGTCGTCCAGGCTCTGCACCCCCAACTGCACCCGGGTGACCCCCAGCCGGCGCAGCCTCAGCACCTCGTCGGGCGTCACCCAGTCCGGCCGCGTCTCGATGGTCAGGCCCACACAACGGCTGGCGGCCCGCTGGTTCAGCTCCTGGGCCTCGGCCAGCGAGCGCGAGTCGCAGCCGTTCATGGCGTCCAGGCAGCGCTGGATGAACCACTGGCCATAGCTGTGCGCGTAGGCGCCCCAGGTGCCGCCCAGGATCAGCAGCTCGATCTTGTCGGTGGAATGGCCGGTGTTGTGCAGTGCGGCCAGCCGGTTGCGGGTTTGCCGGAAGGGATCGAAGTCGTTGCGCAGCGCCCGTTGCGCGCCCGGCTCGCGCGTCAGGTAGCTCTTGGGCATGGCGGCATCGTCTGGGCAGAAGATGCAGCGGCCCGGACAGCCGGCCGGCTTGGTCAGCACCGCCACCGCGGCGATGCCAGACTGCGTGCGCACCGGTTTGGTCTGCAGGCGGCTGAAGGTTTCGGCCTCGAAGGGCAGTTCCCCCGCCGCCACCAGCGTGCGATAAGCCGCCAAAAGCTGGCCCTTGCTGAAGAAGCCGCTGCCGGCGCGCGGATGGCGGCGCAGAATACGACGCAGGGTTTCAATGTCGAAGCTGGGCGCGGCGCGCACGGCCGCGATGATGGCCAGCAACTCCGTTCGATGTTGCGCCAGGTCGATCGGCTCGTAGCGGCTGGCGTCTGCGCTCGAAGATCCCATTGGACAGCTTTCAGAGAGATTTCAGCCGTGGACTCCGCCACCGCCAAGACCCTCTTGGACCTCAATCGTGCGTTCTATGGCCAGTTTGCCGGCCAGTTTGCCCAGAGCCGCAGGCCGGATCAGCCGGGCTGGCGGCGGCTGTTGCCCTTCCTGCCGGAAACCGGCCCGCTGTTGGACGTGGGCTGCGGGCATGGGCGGCTGGCGCACTTTCTGGCCAGCCAGGGACGGCAAGTGGCCTATGTCGGGGTGGACAGCAGCCCGGCGTTGCTGGAGATCGCCCGCGCCGGGGCCGGAGGCATGGACGCCGTCTTTGTGGAGGCCGACATCAGCACGCCTGGCTGGCGCCGGCGGCTGCCGGAGGCGCGCTATGCGGCCGTGGTGGCCCTGGCCGTGCTGCATCACATCCCCGGCTGGCAAAGACGACGCGCCCTGCTGACGGAGCTGGGCGCGCTGTTGACCGACGACGGCCTGGTGGCGCTCTCCACCTGGCAGTTCATGAACGAGGCCCGGCTGCGCCGCAAGGTCATGCCGTGGCAGGCGGTGGGGCTGTCGGAGGAGCAGGTGGAAGCCGGCGACTATCTGCTGGACTGGCAGCGCGGCGGCCAGGGACTGCGCTACTGTCACCTGGTGGATGAGACGGAGCTGGCGGCGTTGGCGGGGCAGGCCGGCCTGCACGTGCGGGCGCTCTTTCAGGCCGACGGCCGGGAGGGAAATCTCAATCAGTTTGCCGTGCTGGCCAGACAAAAGGGCGGCTAGTGGCTGCGCCGCAGCAGCGGCAGATAGATCTGACGCGTCGCCCCGGTTACGGTCACGCTGCCGGCTGTGGTCGTCGCCGCGCGCTCGCTGCCGGTGACGTCGGTGACCTTGAGGCCGGTCAGGCTGAGCGGACTGACGCCGGGGGCGACCGCGGTCATGGTGACTGTGGCCAGAATGCCGTTGCCGTTGGGCCCGGCCGCGGCGCCATAGCTGTAGGCGCCATAGAGCGGCACCCCCGGCCGGCCGGGCGCCGAGGCCAGGCGCAGTTCCCCGGTGTTCCGTCCGCCGCTGCCCAGCAGGCTGCCCAGTTGGAAATTGTTCACCGTGGCGCCAGCCACCGCGGCGTTGTAGTTGTACTCGAACTCGAACGCGCCCAGATTCTGCGCGTTGTCGATGGCGATGGTCACCACGAAGGGCTGGCCGGCCGGGATGGCGGCCGTGGGGCCAATTACCCGCACCGTGACGGGCGACTGCGCCCGGCTGGGGCTGGCGATGGCGGCCCAGCAGAGCGCCAGGAGCAGAGCAGCCAGGCCGATGCGACCCGCTGGGCGCAGGAGCGGAGAGAGAGATGGGGCGATGTTTGTCATGTGGTTCTTCACAGGCCATACCTTCAAGTAGTTATCTGGTGGGAGACCGTCGTGGGTTCCCTCGCTTTGCAGAACTTCCCTGGCGGTAGGATAACACATTTGGCGCAGAATGCCAACTGGCAGCGTTTCCAGATTTTGGCCCATCGGCTGAGTCGCAACGGCTCGCCGCCGTGCCCGGTTTTGGATTGCCGGCCAACTGGCCGCCGATGTACGAAAAACACGCTGTCAGTCGTTTAACTGCTTGATGGCATTTCTGAGCCGGTTGTCGCAGGTCGTTGGGGCCTGGCGAAGCGAGTGTACTGTATGATGCAGATCACATTGTTTGGACCGTTCGAAGTGCAACGTGATGGCAGGCCGGTGATGGGCCTGGATGCACGCAAGACGCAGGAGCTGTTGGCCTTTCTGCTCATCCAACGCAGCCGGGCCTATTCACGCGAGTTTCTGGCTGAGATGTTGTGGGGAGAGCGGGCGCCGGCGCAGTCCAAGAAATACCTGCGCCAGACCCTGTGGCAGGTACACAGCGCCCTGGATGGACCGAGCCAGGCAGGGGACGATGCTTCGTTGTTGGCGGTGGAGGGGGAGTGGGTGCGCTACAACGAGCGTTGCCCGGTGGCGCTGGATGTCGCGCAGTTCGAGGATGCCTATGCCCGGGCCGTGGGGGTGGCCGGCTGCGCGCTGGATGCGCCCTGCGTCGATGCCCTGCGCCAGGCTGCGCAACTGTACCGGGGAGATCTGTTGCAGGGCTGCTACGATGATTGGTGTATCTTCGAGCGGGAACGGCTGCAAACCATGTATCTGGCCATGTTGGACAAGCTGATCGATAGCTGCCAGGCGCAGGGCCAGTACGAGCGGGGTCTGGGCTATGGCGCGACGATTCTGCGCTATGATCGGGCCAGGGAGGGGACACACCGGCGCATGATGCAGCTCTACTGTCTGGCCGGGGACCGAAGCTCCGCCTTGCGCCAGTATGAACAGTTGGTTCATGCGCTGCGCGAGGAGCTGGATGTCGAGCCTTCCCGTCGTTCCGTGCTCCTCCGGGAGCAGATTCGCGCCGACGCGTTTCCGGTCGATCCCCCCCCCACAGGCGGCTCGCCGGGCAGTCCACCCTCCGGACCCGGCCCGCGGCAAGCTGATCCACACACCTACCTGCGCAATCTCCATAGTTCGTTGCTGGCGATGCAGCAGCAGATTCGCCAGGAGCTCGAAGTCATCGAACTGGCCCTGTCTGACGCCTGAGAGCGGAGCCAGAGGTTGAAACCATCTGGCTGACAATACGAAGCGGCCTCAGCCGCTGGGGAGCGGGCGGA
>JACSRL010000842.1 GCA_014879765.1 Anaerolinea sp.
GGTGCTCTGGCCGGTCTTTGCGCAGCACCCCGGATGGGGCCGACCGAGCCAGCCCGCGACGTTATTTTTAGACAGGTACTAAATTCGTCGTAGAAGCTGTCTCACCCATTATAGACACAAAGGGCGATGCCCTTCGTTGCCGCCGGACAAGGCTTGCCTGACGGCCTCTGGATCGCGCAGCGCCACCTGGAGCAGGGCGCGCGCCGGGCCTTCAGGTTTGCGTCGGCCCTGCTCCCAGTTCTGCAACGTGTCCACGCTGACGCCGATCATGCGGGCGAATTCACTCTGCGACTGATCCAGCCGGGCGCGGATTGCCTTCACGTCCAGGGGGCTGAACTCGAACAAAAAAAGGCTGCCAGTCCTTCCAAGGACTGGCAGCCCTGACACATTCCCGCGCTGCGACTACTTCAGCAGCTCGCGCGAGATGATCACCCGCTGAATTTGCGAGGTGCCCTCGTAGATCTGGTAGATCTTGGCATCGCGCATCAACTTCTCCACCGGATACTCGGCGCTGTAGCCGTAGCCGCCGAAGACCTGCACCGCATCGGTGGTGCTCTTCATGGCCACGTCGGCGGCAAAGGCCTTGGCGTAGGCCGCCGCCTTGACGTTGGGCTCGCCGCGGTCGATCAGCCAGGCCGACTTGTAGACCAACAAACGCGCGGCCTCGATGGTCATGGCCATGTCGGCGATCATAAAGGCCACGGCCTGGTTGTGGCCGATGGGCCGGCCAAAGGCGTGGCGCTCGTTGGCGTAGCGGATCGCCTCTTCCATGGCCCGGCGGGCGACGCCGGTGGCGGCCGCGCCCACCGAGGGGCGGCTGCGGTCGAAGACCTTCATGGCGATCATGAAGCCGTCGCCCTCGCGGCCCACCAGGTTCTCCTCCGGCACCTCCACGTCCTCCATGAAGACCTCGCCGGTCCAGGCCGCGTGTTGGCCCATCTTGTGGATCGGCTTGCCGGTGCTCAGCCCCTTCCAGCCGCGCTCCAGGATGAAGACTGACATGCCGCGATGGCGCGCGGCCGGGTCGGTCTTGGCAAAGATGACGAAATAATCGGCGATGGGGGCGTTGGTGATCCAGGTCTTGCTGCCGTTGAGGATGTAGCGGTCGCCCTGCTTGACTGCGGTGGTCTTGATGCCGGCCACGTCGGAGCCCGCGTTGGGCTCGGTCAGGCCGTAGGCTGACATCTTGCCGTTGTCCATCAGCCATTGACCCAGGTACTTGCGCTTCTGAGCCTCGTTGCCGCCCAGGATGATGGGCCACGAGGCCAGGCTGTTGAGCATCATCGCCGTCTGCACGCCGGAGCAGCCCCAGGCCAGCTCCTCGTTGACGATGCACTCGCCCAGCACATCCAGGCCAGGGCCGCCGTACTCCTCAGGGATGTTGAGGTTCATCAGGCCGAGCTGGCTGGCCTTCTTGAGAATCGGCCAGGGATACTCGCCGCTGGTGTCAAAATGCTCGGCCTGCGGCTTGATCTCCTTCTCGGCGAACTGGTGGGCCAGATCGCGCAACATGCGCTGTTCGTCGTTGAACTCAAAATCTAACATGGCAAATGCCTCCTCTGTGGGCTGGCGCTGAAACCGTCGTAACGCAGTGCGTCAAACTGGCCCAATTGTAGCATGGAAGGGGTGAATGTACAAGAGAGGGAAGGGCGAAATTCGTAACGAGTGATGCGTAATGCGTAACGAGTAACTCGTAACCGGAATTGCGGGAAGTGGCTTTTGGGATGGGGACGTGAAACGTGAGGCGTGAAACGTGAGGCGTGAAACGTGAGGCGTGAAACGTGAGG
>JACSRL010000504.1 GCA_014879765.1 Anaerolinea sp.
ATCACGGTCAGCCGGTGGTCGGCAAAGATGCGCAGCGCCAGGAAATAGGTCGGCTCCTCGACAAAGACCACGTCGCCCGGCCGCGCGTGCAGCGTGCAGAGCAGATCCAGCGCCTGGGACACGCCGTTGCTGACGAACAACTGACCAGGGTCAACCGGCCGGCAGTACTGCGTCGCCAGAAACGCGGCCAGCGCCTCACGAAAACGAATGTCGCCCGCCTCGTAGCCGTACTGCAGCGGCGCGGCGTCGCCCTGCGCCAGCGCGTGCTCAGCCGCCTGGCGCAGCAGGCCCAGCGGCAACAGCTCCTGCGCCGGATTGCCCACACCAAGGTCGATGATGGCGGGGGAGATGGAGGATTGAAGGATCTGGTTCATGGCCTCTCCAGAAAATGATCGATGTTGACGCCGGCAGTATAACTGGCAGAGCGGCTTCTGGTCAAGGAAACGGACATCCATGCACATTGCGAGCAACCGTGACTGAGAACAGCGAGCTCGGTCGTCCCCGTCCGGGGTGCTGCGCAAAGACCGGCCAGAGCAGCTATTTTTTGAACAGCCAAGAGTAGATGGTGTGGTGTGGAGTTCAAACCTGGGATTGCTGTTCAGCATCCGATGGCATTGACAGATGCGGCTCGCCGCATACAATGTACTGAGTCGGGCCTGCGGCCCAGCTTTTGCGCCTCCACGCACGCAGTGGAACACGGAGTTGATAGTTATGTCCAAAAAGGCGCGCACAGGCGCTTCTGTTCGAACCAAGACCTCTGCCCGGCGTGATGCGGCGTTTCAGACCGGGCTGCAAGAGGCGGAGCGGCTCCTGGACCGCAAGCGTCCCCAGGAGGCGCTGGCCCTGCTGCAGCCGATGGAGCAGTCCCACCCTGGTGATGAGGAACTGTTGGCGCTGCTGGTCAATTCATACCACGCTCTGAACGACCTGGTGAGCTATCAACGCTACGCCGAACGGTTGCTGCCACTGCGACCTGGGGACTCTGACCTGCTCTTGTCGCTGGTCGGTGTCTACATGGCCAACATGCACCCTGCCCTGGCTGTACAGACCCTCCATCGCTTTCTGGAGCTTTACCCTGACCATCCCAAGGCCAAAGAGGCTCGTCAGAGCATGGTCGAGCTTGAAACGACGCTGGACACGCTGTTGCCTGCCCTGGGGCTGACCGGCGCGGATAAGTTGGAACTGGCCGTATTGCACGACCGCATGAATGTGGCGCTGAACACCGGGGAGTTCGCCCAGGGGCGCAAGGCAGGCCAGCAGTTGCTCAGACGGCAGCCCGCCTTCATGCCCGCTCACAACAATCTGAGCATCATGGACTTCGTGGAAGGCAAATCGCAACAAGCCATCGGGCGGGCGCGCCTTGTCCTCACCCTCGAGCCGGAAGACTATCAGGCATTGGGCAATCTCACCCGCTTTCTGGCGCTGACCGGCCAACAAGAAGAGGCCCAGCGTTGCTTACAGCGGCTGCTGGCCATCGACGCAGACGATCTGGAATTGCTCTGGAAACAGGCTGAAACTCTGGCCTACCTGGGTGAAGACCAGGCGCTGCTGGAGGTCTATCGGCGGGCGGAGGCGTGCGGCTATCACAAGCCGCCCTTTGCCAACCCGCTCCTGCATCACCTGGCCGCTGTCGCGGCCCTGCGCCTGGGCCACGAGAAGCAGGCCCGCGACCTGTGGCGTCAGGCGCTCAAGCTGAATTCCAACTTTGCATTGGCGCGCGCCAATCTGGCCGATCTGCAACAGCCGGTGGAGAAACGCCACGCGCCCTGGCCTTTCCCCCTCTCGCAGTGGGTAGCGCAACAGATTTTGGAGGATACGCGCAAGCAGTGGCAACGCGCCAGGGAGAGCCGGAGGGACGACACCCAGCGTCAGGCAACGCTGCGCGTGTTGAACCAGCATCCGGAGCTTGCCACCCTGGCAGGCATGCTGTTGGATCGCGGCGACCCCGATGGACGAGAGTTTGCCCTGGAATTTGCCCTGCTCGCCCGAACGCCGGAGATGCTTCAGGCCTTGCACGATTTTGCCTTCGGCCAGCGCGGCCCGGACGAGATGCGGATGCGCGCCGCTCAAGAGCTGTCCCAGGCTGGCCTGCTGCCGGGGGGTCCGGTGCGCACGTGGGTGGGGGGCCAGTGGAAGGATATCACCTATCTTCAATTTGAGATCGACTGGGAGCCGCGGAAACTGTCTTCGCCCGAAGTGACCGAACTGGTCTCCTTGGCGACATATGCTCTGCGCGGTGGGCGGTCAGAGGAAGCTGAACGCCTGTTGCTGCAAGCTCTGGAGCTGGCGCCCAATACGCCGGAGATCTTGAACAACCTGGCTATGATCTACGAACGTGAGGGGCGGGATGACGAAGCAATGACGCTGCTCCACCGTGTCCAAACAGAGTATCCCGACTATTTCTTTGGCATCATCGCCCAGGTCAATCTGGCCATCAGCCAAGGCGCCTATGGCGAGGCCACGGACCAGTTGCAGAAGCTCACAGGCCGGCGCTCCTATCACATCAGCGAGTTCGAGACCCTGTGCATGGCTTACATTGATCTCGGCCTGGGGCCAGAAGAACTGGGATCTGGCCGAGGGATGGCTGAACTCCTGGCAATTGATCGACCCCGACAGCGACGCACTCAAACAATGGCGAGTCAAGGTCAAGCTTCAACGCTTTTTCAACAGACGCTGAGCGCGGGGCGCTGGCGGGGAATAAGTACCTGCCAAAAAATAACGTCGCGGGCTGGCACGGTCGGCCCCGTCCGGGGTGCTGCGCAAAGACCGGCCAGAGCACCCAGTTAATTTTGGATAGTCACTAAGGGTAACTCTGCTCAGCCGGCGGATGCGTGTTCGTGGATCTCGATACGGCGGCCTACTCGATCCACGTACACGCATCCGCCGGCTGAGCAATTTCAAAGCGTCAAATAGACAGCGCCGGCTGCCCTCATTGGGCAGCCGGCGCTGTTTATTGATGTGGGTGTGTTTGAATCTGGTTGAACGGCATGATGGCCAGCGCAGGTCGAGTAGGGCCAGGCGGCGTCTGTCTCGCAAGGTACTTAAACGTGATCACCTCCTGGGCGCCGAGAGCCGCCGCCTGGCCCGTACCGAGACCGAAGCGGGTCACGTGGTTGACCCGCTTCGGTCTCGACACTTGCGCCGCACGCACGTGCAGGTGTACGCTGGATTTGGCTGCCCTCATGCGACGCGCGTTTCCTCAACCCGCTTCCCCACTCCGGGGTGCTTTGCAATCGACCTGCGCTAACCAACTCATTTCAAACACACCCCCCCAAAAAAGAACAGCGCCGGCTACCCAATGAGGGCAGCCGGCGTTGTTCTTTGACCTGCGGCTGTGATGCGCGCTCTACTTCTCATCCAGCGCGGCCACGCCGGGCAGCACCTTGCCTTCCAGGTACTCCAGGCTGGCGCCGCCGCCGGTGCTGATGTGGCTCATCTTGCCGGCCAGGCCGGCCTGCTGCACGGCCGCGGCTGAGTCGCCGCCGCCGATGATGGTGGTGGCGTCCAGCCCGGCCAGCACCTCGGCGATGGCGAAGGTGCCCTTGGCAAAGGCGGGGAACTCGAAGACGCCCATGGGGCCATTCCAGACCACGGTCTTGGCCCCGGCCAGGTAGTTGGCGTAGTGGGCGATGGTGGCCGGGCCGATGTCCAGCACCCGCCAGCCGGCCGTCACCTCGTCCACGCCCACGACCTGGTGCTGCGCGTCAGCCGCGAAGGCGTCGGCCACCACCACGTCCACCGGCAGCACCAGGGTGTCGCCGCCCTGCGCGATCAGCCCCCGGGCCAGCTCCAGCCCGGCGTCATCCACCAGCGAGTCGCCCATCTCGTGGCCCTGGGCCTTGAAGAAGGTGTTGGCCATGCCGCCGCCGATCAGCAGCGCATCGACCTTGCCCAGCAGGTTGGTGATGACCGCGATCTTGTCGGAGACCTTGGCGCCGCCCAGGATGGCCACGAAGGGGCGCACCGGCTGCTCGACCGCGCTGCCCAGAAACTCGATCTCCTTCTCCAGCAGGAAGCCAGCCACCACCGGCTTGCCCTCAGCGCGCATGATCTGCGGCACGCCGGCCACGCTCATGTCGGGGCGGTGGGCGGTGCCGAAGGCGTCATCCACGTAGACATCGATCTGGCTGGCCAGTTGAGCGGCGAAGTCCATGTCCCCCTTCTGCTCGCCCTTGTAGAAGCGCACATTTTCCAGCACCAGCACCTGGCCCGGCTGCAGGGCCTGCTTTTGCGCCTCCACCTCAGCGCCGATGCAGTCGGCGGCCATGAGCACCTGGTTGTCGGGCAGCAGCTCCTGCAGGCGTTTGGCGGTGGGGGCCAGGCTGAACTTGGGCTCGGGGCCGCTCTTGGGCCGGCCCAGGTGCGAGGCCAACACCAGCGCCGCGCCGTGCTCCAGCAGATAGCGGATGGTCGGCATGGCGCCCTGGATGCGGGTGTCGTCGGTGATGTGGCCCTCGCCGTCCAGCGGCACGTTGAAGTCCACGCGCACGAAGACGCGCTGGCCCTGCACGTCGATGTCGCGGATGGTCTTTTTGTTCATTCGGGGGTTCTCCTGGGAGGCGTAACGAGTAACTCGTAACTCGTAACCGGAGGTCGGCTTGAGGATCGCTCTTCTGGTTACGAGTTACGAGTTACGAGTCATGCGCAACCGAAAACCGTCTCAGACAGAGCTTCTCCGGTTACGCATTACGCATTACGAGTTACAAGTTACAGCCCCTTGTCCAACATCAGCTTGCACAGGTCGGCGACGCGCACGGAGTAGGCCCACTCGTTGTCGTACCAGGTCATGACCTTGGCCATGTTGCCGCCGATCACCTGGCAGAACTGCAGGTCGACCACGCTGCTGCGCTCGTCGGCCTTGATATCCATGCTGACGATGGGCTCGTAGGTGGCGCCGAGGATGCCCTTCATGGGGCCTTCGGCCGCGGCCAGGAAGGCCGCGTGCAGTTCCTCGGTGGTGGCCGGCTTCTCCAGCTCGCAGACGAAGTCGACGATGGAGACGGTGGGGGTGGGCACGCGCAGCGACATGCCGTCGAACTTGCCCTTCAGCGAGGGGATCACCAGGCTGACCGCCTTGGCTGCGCCGGTGGTGGTGGGGATGATGTTCAGCGCGGCGGCGCGGGCCCGGCGCAGGTCCTTGTGCGGCAGGTCCAGGATGCGCTGGTCGTTGGTGTAGGAGTGTACCGTGGTCATCATCGCCTTGACGATGCCCCAGTTGTCGTTGACCACCTTGGCGGCCGGCGCCAGACAGTTGGTGGTGCAGGACGCGTTGGAGACGATGAAGTGCTTGGCCGGGTCATACTGGTCGTCGTTGACGCCTATGACGATGGTCAGATCCTCGCCCTTGGCCGGCGCGGAGATGATCACCCGCTTGGCGCCGCCGTCCATGTGCGCCTTGGCCTTGCTGGCGTCGGTGAAGACGCCGGTGGACTCGACGACGATGTCCACGCCCAGCTCGCCCCACGGGATCTTGGCGGGGTCTTTCTCTGCGAACACCTTGACCGTCTCGCCGTCGACCACCAGGTTGCCATCCTGCACCTCGATGACGCCGGGATAGCGACCGTAGTTGCTATCGTACTTCAGCAGGTGGGCGTTGGTATGAGCGTCGAAGAGATCGTTGATGGCGACGACTTCCAGCACGCCGTCGTACTTCTCCTCGATGGCCTTGAAAACCTGACGACCGATCCGTCCGAATCCGTTGATACCGATCTTGACAGCCATTGTCTAGCCTCCTTAGAGCTATCTGCTTTGATATTCATCGGCCAGGCGCAGCCGCGCCCGGCCATGGATTGCCTGTATCTGTGGCATAGTATACCACAACCTGCGAAAAAAGGAACATGACGCAGCGAAGTTGATTTTGGACAGGCGCCTAGCGCGCCGGCTCTTGATAGATCGCGACGATGGCTTGGGCCAGCTTGGCCGAGTCGTGCCGCCAGGGATGCTCCTCGTCCACCACGTCAGCGGTCAGGAGCGTGTAGTCCGTGGGCTGGCCAGCGGGCAGGGCCACCGGCTCCAGATGGGCCATCTCTCCCTGGCTGGGCAGGAGGTGGTCGTTGGCCAGCACCACCGGGAAGAGATCGCCCACATGCTGGCGCAGGGCGCGCACGTGGGCATCCACGTCGAAATGGGCCGTCTCGCCCGGCTGCGTGGCCACGTTGCACACGTAGAGCCTGCGCGCCTTGGAGGCGCGGATCGCGGCCGCAATGCCGGGCACCAGCAGGTTGGGCAGCACACTGGTGAAAAGGCTGCCCGGGCCGGCGATGATCAGATCGGCCTGCAAGATAGCCTTGACCGCCTCTGGATAGGCCGGCGCCGTCTCCGGCTCCAGGAAGACCCGCACGATCTCGCGCTGCGCCGTGGGGATGGCCGATTCGCCCACCACCCGCTGCCAGCCGTGGCCCTCGTGTGCGCTCTCCACCCGCAGGTCCGCGGCCAGCGTCACCTGTTTGAGCGTCGAGGGGATCACCCGGCCGCGTACGGCCAGCACGCGGCTGGATTCCACCACCCCCTGCTCGAAACTGCCCGCGATCTCGCTCATGGCCGCGATGAAGAGGTTGCCGAAGCTGTGCCCGCCCAGGCCGTACTGGTCGCCAAAGCGGTATTGAAAGAGCTGGCCGGTGACTCCCTCCTCCTCTGACAGCGCCACCAGGCACTGGCGGATGTCGCCCGGCGGCAACATGCCGGTGGCCTGGCGCAGTTTGCCCGAGCTGCCGCCGTCGTCGGCCACCGAAACGATGGCGGTGATGTTGTCGGAATGCTGCTTCAGGCCGCGCAGCAGGGTGGAGAGGCCGGTGCCGCCCCCCAGCGCGACGATCTTCGGCCCGCGGCGGCGGCGGTGGTGTTGATAGACCCGCTCGGCCACGTTGGCCTGGCTGGGGGAGACGAAGGGGTTGAGCAGGGCGCGGTTGAGCTGCACCAGCGCCAGCAGCACGATGCTGACGCCCAGCGTCCCCAGAAGTATGGCCCGCACCGGCCGGCTCAAGAACTGCAAGGTCAGATAATAGAACGCCGCGGGGAAGGTCAGGTCGGTGTAAAGTTGGCGCAGCAAATAGGCCAGCCCCAGGCTGATCAACACGATGCCGGCCATCAGCAGCAGCAGCCACCGCTTGACATGCATGCCCGGCCGCAGCCACATCCAGGGTGAATTACGCCCGTCCATGGCCGGTATTATAACCGCGCCTGTGCCAATTGCCACATTTCGCCAGCGTCGCTATAATAGCTGACTATGCTACCACCCGGACACATCGAATTCACCTGGGCCACTCTGAATCTGTTGCAGCGCCAGTTTGGTCTCTTTGAGGACGCCGATTACCGGCTGGCCGCGCTGGCGGCTGTCTTGCCTGACCTGATCGACAAGCCGCTGGCCACCTTTGTGCTGACCGACTCCGAAGCTGCGCTGCTCTACAGCCACACCGCCCTGCTGCACGGCGGCGTCTGGCTGACGGCCGCAGCCACGGGGCAGCTCGAACGCGGCCTGCCCTATCTGCTGGCTTTTTCAGGCCATCTGCTGGCCGACCGCATGTGGAAGTTCCGCCAGACCCTGTTCTGGCCGTTGCGCGGCCGGCGCTTTCACCGCTGGAAGCACGTCGGCTCGCCGGAGGCCATCGTGCAGGCCTATCTCACCATCATCCGCACCAAGCCGCTGCTGCTGAGCTTCGAAGCCATCGGCGCGCTGCTGCTGGTCTGGTTCATCCTGGACCGCGACCTGTGGCAGGAGGAAAAGCTGGCTGCGTTCGTCAAGACAGGCACGTTCAGTGAAACGTGAAGCGTGAAACGTGACCATGCGCGTCATCTCTGGCACGGCCAAAGGCCGCCCTCTGCAAAGCGTCCCCGGCGACTCGACCCGGCCCATCGCCGATCGGGTCAAGTCGGCGCTGTTCAGCATCCTCGAGTCGCAGGAGGCGATTCGCGGCCATCGCTGGCTGGATCTGTTCGGCGGCACCGGCGCGGTGGGCATCGAGGCGCTGAGCCGCGGCGCGGCCAGCGTGGTCTTCGTGGAAAAGGATGGCCGGGCGGTGCAGGTGCTGGGCCAGAATCTGCGCAGCACCGGCGTAGGCGAGGGGGGCCGCTCCCATGTGGCGCGCGGCGACGCCTTCGCCTGGCTGGCGCGGCCGGAGATCGTTCCCTTCGATTTGATTTATGTGGCCCCGCCGCAGTACAAGGCGCTGTGGCAAAAGGCGCTGCTGGCCATCGACGCCCGCCCGGAGCTGTTGACCGAGCGTGGCCAGGTGGTGGTGCAGATCTTCCCCAAGGAAGATGATCCCCACCTGCCCCTGGTCAACCTGGTGCGCTACGATGAACGTCAATACGGCAGCACGCGCCTGATGTTCTACACCCGCCCCTCCGCGCTGGCCGCGGAGGACCAGGCAACCAACTAACATCGCCCCAGAGCTCTGGCCGGTCTCCGACCGAGCCAGCCCCCCACCGCCGAGCTCTGGCCGGTCTCCGACCGAGCCAGCCCCCGCTCAGCGGCCATGCCACCAGTCCTTGCGCGAGCGGGGATCCATGAAGGTTCCGCTGTCCCGGATGGCTACGCCGACGGCGGCGCCGGCCGCGCGGCCAAAGGCCTGGCCCGCGCGCAAGGCGGGCAGTTGGCCCCGCCCGGCCCCGTTCCAACTGCGATACAGGTCCAGCAGGGGTGGATCCACACACAGCCCCTCCAGGTGCAGGGTGAAGCCATGCACCACGTTGTCGTTGCGGGTGTATTTGAGCGTGATGCGGTCCGGCGTCGCGTAAAGCACCAGCACCTCGTAGCCGCTGCCGATGGTATAGCCCGAATCGGGCACATGCAGCGGCTCGCCGGAAACAGTGGCCAACTCGGCCAGAGTGACGGGAGGATTGGCCAGCGGTGCGCCGCGGCAGTTGCAGCCCCAGTTCCAGTCATAGACCCGGTGCAGGCGGACGAAGGCCCCGGTGCGGTTATCGCTGAACAGCCCGGCCAACTGTGGCGCGCCCGGATCGGTGGGGCCGCCATAGTCCACCAGCCCCAGATGGCCGCCGGTGGGCGTGTGGCCGCGCAGGGCCAGGTTGAGGTCGGCGTGCTGCTCGGCTGGCCGGTCAGTGGGCGGCGGCAACACCGTCAGCGCGGCGTAGCTGGCGCCGGGCAGCGCCGGGCAGCCAAGGCTGGCGCCGACGCTGATCGAGGGCAAGAAAACGCGGCTGGCCCACAGCTCACTTTCCTGAGCTGCGGCCTCAGCCGCGTTCAACAGCCAAACGATCGTCAGCAGCGCTGCCAACCATATGCGGAGTTGCCTGGCCACCGGGCCGCGCTACTCCTCATCCTCGAATTCGTCCTCCTCCAACTCCTCCCAGATCCAGTTGAAACGCTGATCCTCCTCCTCGTCCTCGGCGGCATACTGCTGCGGCGCGGGGCCGTCGCCATCCAGGATCAACGGGTAGAAGGCGTCATCCTCAGCCGCCTCGTTGATCGCCTCCACGCGCACGTCGAAGCGCCAGTCATCGGCGCCGAACATGTAGAGCATCCGCTGGCCGGGCGCCAACTCCAGCGCCTCCAGCGTGGCCGTCGACGCGTCCTGCGCCTCGGACTCGCCGCCGGCCAGCCCGGCCAGCAATCCCTCAGGCAGCATCTCCATCAGCGATCGCAGGCTGCCCAGCATCATGTCGGCCATAAAGCCGGGCACGCCCATCTGATCGATCAGCATCTGGCGCACCTGGGCGCGCGCCTCAGGGTTGCTTTCCAGCAGCGCCAGCACTTCCTCCATGCTCTCAGGCCGGTCTGCGTCGTCCAGGTCGAAGGGCGGTATCTCTGCCAGCAAGGCGTCGAACTCGTCATCCTCGCCGTCTTCATCGTCCCAGTCGTCATCCAGCGTGAACTGCTCGCCATCCTCCAGTGGGTTTTCGCCCACGAAGAAGGCCATGTCGTCGTCTGGCTCCCAGTCCAGCGCCTCCTGGATGGCCACGTGCAGATCTCGCAGGGTCTGTTGGCTGGTCAGTTCGACAGTGCGCCAGGTGTCGGGCATGTCTTGAATGGAGATGTGAAAGGTATATGTTTTCATGGCAATCGTGAGGGTCCCTGAACAAGTTCAGGAGACCGGCGTAGGCGCGGAAACCCTGAACTTGTTCAGGCGTTCCCCGAGCCGCATGACACTAGAAACCGGGTTTTGTCTCGCAGAAAGGCCGTTGCGCAGACGAAATCATACCCGCACGAGAAAAACCCGGTTTCTGAATGACCCTGCATCGTTACTGGCCGGTGACGGTGAGCTTGCCGGTGTTGGCGCCCGACAGATTGCCGCGGCCGACGTAGACCATGTAGCGGCCCTGCGCCGGCTTTGTCAACTCCAGGCTTGGGGTCAGGGTGATTTCCTGTTTTTCCGCGTCCGTGCAGAGAATGTTCGCGCCCTTGGGCGTCACCACCATCAGGGTGCTAAGATCAGTGCCCACGAAGGAGACCGTCACTTTTGCCAGGTCGGCGGTCAGATCGAAGACGTAATCGGGCGCGGTGTCGACATAGCCGGGACAGGGTGGGTTGCCGCCGGTCAGATCGACTGCCTGCGTGATGCCCACCAGGTTGAGGGGGCGCTCCAGAGTGTCATTCGGCGCCTGCAAGACGCCCACCTGACCTGTGTAGGCCGCCAATTGCCTGGCCAGCACGTCGGCCGGCACGGGTTCCAGGGTGGGCGTGGCCGCATCGGCAGCAGGCCCCGAGGCAGGAGTGGCGGCGCCGCCGCAGGCGGCAGCCAACAGCGCCACGACGGTCAACAGCAAGACGACAATAAGCGAACGGGTGTTTCTGGTCATCGGCGGCACCTCAGCAAACAGGTTGGTTGGATCCCAGCGGTGGTTGCGAACGCTGGATTTCGACACTTGCACCTGCGC
>JACSRL010000843.1 GCA_014879765.1 Anaerolinea sp.
TTCAGGACATTGCCGCCACTTGGTATCTCGTTAGCGACCAGACCCAAAGATGTGGGTAATAGTTAGGTCAATGGTCAATGGTCAATGGTCAATGGTCAATGGGTGATTCGACAAGCTCGGTGTGATGCTCGACCGGCGGAGTGAGATCGTTCACCGTTCACCGATTGCTGACTTCAATCAGCCGCTCCAGCGCGGCCAGGGCGGCGCTGCTGTCCAGGCTGGCGCGGGCGCGCTGCAGGGCGGACTGCCAGTCGCCGTCGGGCACGGCCAGGCCCATGGCCGCGTTGAACAGCACGGCATCGCGCATGGGGCCTTGCTCCTGGTTGCCGAGGATGCGGCGGGTGATCCGTGCGTTGTCGGCCGCGTCGCCCCCCTTCAGCTCGGCCAGCCCGGCGCGGCGCAGGCCCAGCTCGGGCGCGTCCAGCGAAAAGGTGCGCACCTGCCCATCCCGCAGCTCGCTGACCTGGTTGGGCCCGCTCAGGCTGAGCTCGTCCAGCCCGCCGTGGCCGTGAACCACGAAGGCGGCCCGGTTGTCCAGCCGGCCCAGCACGTCAGCCAGCGGTTCGGTCAGCTCCGGGCTGAAGACGCCGATGGCCATGTATTCAGCGTCGGCCGGGTTGGTCAGCGGGCCAAGGATGTTGAAGACGGTGCGCGCGGCCAGCTCGCGGCGCGGCCCGATGGCGTGGCGCATGGCCGGGTGATGGTTGACCGCGTAGCAGAAGCCGATGCCGGCCTGGTCGATGCAGGCGGCGACGCGGGCCGCGTCGATGTCCAGCCGCACCCCCAGCGCGCCCAGCACGTCGGCGCTGCCGGCCTTGCTGGTGATGGAGCGGTTGCCGTGCTTGGCCACCGGCGCGCCGGCGCCGGCGATGACGAAGGCCGCGGTGGTGGAGATGTTGAAGGTGCCGCTGTGGTCGCCGCCGGTGCCGACGATGTCGGTCAACGGCCGGCGGCGCGGCTGCACGGCCACCGCGTTGGCGCGCATGGCCCGCGCGCAGCCGGCGATCTCGGCCACGGTCTCGCCCTTCATGCGCAGCGCCACCAGAAAGCCGCCGATCTGCGCCTGGGTAGCCTCGCCAGTCATGATCTGCATCATGGCGGCGTAGGCCTCCTCCTGGCTCAGCTCGCGGCGGTCGAGCAGTTGGGCGATGGCTTGTTGGATCATGGCTGTCTCAGCGTCAGGAAATTGCGCAGCAACTGCTTGCCGTGCTCGGTCAGGATGCTCTCCGGGTGGAACTGGACGCCGACGCAGGTGCGGTGGATGCGATGGCGCACGCCCATCACCTCGCCCTCCATGGTGAAGGCGGTCAGCTCCAGCTCGGCCGGCAGCGGCTCCTGGACGATCAGCGAGTGGTAGCGGGTGGCCTGGAAAGGGCTGGGCAGGTCACGGAAGACCCCCTTGCCGGTGTGATAGACTGGCGAGACCTTGCCGTGCATCAGCCGCGGCGCGCGGCTCACCACGCCGCCGAAGACGTGGCCCATGCACTGCTGGCCCAGGCAGACGCCCAGGATCGGCGTGGTCTGGTAGAAGTGGCGGATCACGTCGTTGCTGACGCCGCTGTCCTGCTCCGGCGTGCCGGGGCCGGGGGAGATGACGATGTAGTCGGGCTGGAGCGCGGCCAGCTCCTCCACCGTGATCTCGTCGTTGCGCCACACCCGCAGCGCCGTGTGCGGGTCGCCCAGCCGATCCTCCAGCATCACCTCGCCGATGAACTGGACCAGGTTGTAGGTGAACGAGTCGTAGTTGTCGATAAAGGCGATCATGGGAGTTTCCTT
>JACSRL010000444.1 GCA_014879765.1 Anaerolinea sp.
ACGAAGGCCCCACAGGGCCTGGCGGAGCGGATTCCCAGCGGCTGTGGCCGCTTGGTGCTGTCAGACGGTGAATTCCATTCACTGGCTATGATTCCATTCACTGGCTATGATTCCATTCACCGGGTCGATTGGCGGTAGAATTCGATCACTTGCTGCAACGTCTCGTCCAGGGGGATGGTGGGCTGCCAGCCGATGGCGCCGTCGATCTTGCCGATGTCCGGCACGCGGCGCAGCATGTCCTCGAAGCCCTCGGCGTAGGCCTGGGCGTAGGGCACCAGGGTGATCTGCTCGCGCCAGCCGTCCTCCTGGCCGTCGTTGACCAGCGCCAGCGTCCGCCGCGCCACGTCGAGGATCGAGACCTCCTCGGTGGAACCCACGTTGAACACCTGCCCCACGGCCGCATCGGACTCGGCCAAGCCGGCGATGGCGCGCACCGCGTCTTGCACGTTGCAGAAACAGCGCGTCTGTGCGCCGTCGCCGTAGACCGTCAACGGCCGGCCGGCCAGCGCCTGCTGCACGAAGCGGGGGATGACCATGCCATACTGGCCGGTCTGGCGCGGCCCGACGGTGTTGAACAGGCGGAAGACCACCACCGGCAGCCCATGCTCGCGGTGATAGGCCAGCGCCAGGAACTCATCCACCATCTTGGATGCGGCGTAGGCCCAGCGGTTGCGCGCGGTCGGCCCCAGGGTCACGTCGTCGCTCTCGGCATAGGGCACGTGCTCGCTTTTGCCGTAGACCTCCGAGGTGGAGGCAACCAGCACCTTGGCGCGATAGCGCAGCGCGGCCTTGAGCACCGCCTCGGTGCCCATGACGTTGGTTTCGATGGTATGCACCGGGTTCTGGATGATCAACTGCACGCCGACCGCGGCCGCCAGGTGGAAGATCACGTCGCATTCGCTGACCAGCCCGTCCAGCACCATCTCGTTGCCGATGGTCTCGATGGCAAAGCGAAAACGTTCGTGGCCGATCAGATGCTGGATGTTGTCCAGGCTGCCGGTGGAGAGATCGTCGATGATCGTCACGTGATGGCCGCTCGCCAGCAAAAGCTCAGCCAGATGTGATCCAATGAAGCCGGCGCCGCCGGTGATGAGAGTTCGGGTCATGGTGGATGGGTGACAGGGTGAGTGGGTGAGTGGGTGACAGGGCCTTCGATTTTCCGGGAAGAAAAAGAGGCGCCCTCGGCAGGACTCGAACCTGCGACCAAGGGTTTAGGAAACCCCTGCTCTGTCCTCTGAGCTACGAGGGCATAAGAAGCCGCAACGTCAGTTCTCCCACATCAGTTCTCATTTTCCCATTGTACCCATGTTCCTTGCTCCCATCAAGTTTGCTGGCAGACGAACAGCAATGTAGCCTCCCTCTGATCAGCGAGGCGTCCCGCCGGGCGGCCGGCACGGTGACGACGATCACCTGTAGACAGGCAAGCCGGGCGAGACGCCCTCTCGATCCAGGTTATAATGGGGCTGTTGACAGGCCGATGCCCGTCGCCGTCAGACGTTGCTTGCCAGGCGTTCCTCATCGTCGCTGCTGACGAGATTGTTGGCCTCGGTTTTCTCCTCAGTGTTGATCTCGCGGGTCTTGAGCATATGCAGCTCGAAAAGCTCAGGGTCAAAGCCCTTCTCGGTCAAATAGGGCAACGGCAGATCGTCGTCATCCGGCCCAATCGTGCCCCAGAACCAATGGTCTGAACCTGCTGGTTCACGACCTTCCTTTGCTTCAAGAGATCCCATCGTGCGCGCCTCCGGTGGTAACGAAATGCCATGACGTTGCACGGTCGCCAATTCCGCCGTCATGGGCTGTGTGGTGAATTCTCTGCATCCGGTCTCACAGTTCAACGTCTATGATACCATAGATGCCTGCCCCTGGCAATCGGGGCGCTTGGCCTTCTCAGCCGGGCGTGTTATACTGCATCACGACCAACCACCGCAGCGGCCGGAATGCCGCTGATAGCATCTGTTGCAGGAGGGAACCCTATGCGTCTGCGCAATCTGCCCGTTTTGGCCGTTCTTGCGGGCCTGGCCGTTGGCATGACGGCCGGTTCAGGCGGAGCGACGCCCCTGGCCTCGCCGCCCGCGCATCAGTTCATCGTCTACCTGCCTCTGGTGACCATGCAGCAGCCACGCATCCGCCTGGCCGCGCTTTACTACGACAGCGAAACCAGCGGCGAGACGGACGAGGCCTTTCGCCTCTGGAACGTGGGCGACGCCGCGCTGGACCTGGCCGGCTACCGCGTGGGCGATGGCCAGCGCGTGGTCACATTTCCCCCCCTGACCCTGGCGCCGGGCACGGGGCTGTGGTGTACGGGCGATGCAATGGTTTTTGCCCGCTCCTTTGGCTTTTCCCCCGATTGTGAATATGGCGTGGACAGCGATCCTGAAGTGCCCAACCTGAGCGGCCAGGCGCTGCGCTTCGGCAACAGCGGCGGCCAGGCGCTGCTCTTCAACCGCGCCGGCCAGTTGGCGGACGCGGTGGTCTATGAAAGCGGCGATGCCGGCCAGCCCGGCTGGCAGGGGCCGGCCGTGGAACCCTACACCCCCAGCAACACTTTCCCAGCCGAGGGGCAGATCCTCTACCGCAAATTCGACTGGCGGACGGGCCAGCTCTGGCCGGACAGCGACCGCCGCGCCGACTGGGCGCAGGACCCGGCCGATCTCTACAACGGCCAGCGGGTGCAGTATCCCGGCTGGGACCTGGAGCGTTTCGTCCGGCCCGCGTCCATCGCGGCCAGCGGTGTGCTGACGGCCGCGCTGGGGCCGGACAACCTGTACGCCGTGGTCAGCCAGACCATGGCCGGCGCGCAGCAGAGCATCCGCCTGGCCAGCTTCACCTTCGAGCACGTGGCGCTGGCTGAGCTGCTGGCGGCCAAGGCCAGCAACGGCGTGGCCGTCTCCATCCTGCTGGAGGGCGCGCCGGCCGGCGGCATCTCCGATCAACAGCGCTACGTCACGCAACTGATCGAGGCGGCCGGCGGCCAGGTCTGGTTCATGGTCAACGACCGCAATGACGCCAAGGATCGCTACAGCAATCAACACGCCAAGTATGTCGTGATCGATGAGCGCCTGCTGCTGGTGAGCAGCGAGAACTTCAACCCCGATTCCATGCCCGACGACGACAAGAGCGATGGCACGCTGGGCCGGCGCGGCACAGCCCTGGTCAGCGACGATCCGGCGCTGGTGAGCCATGCCTGCGCGGTGTTCGACGCGGACCTGGACCCGCTGCATCACGCGGATCTCTTTCGCTGGCGCGCGGAGGATCCCAGGTATGGCGCGCCGCCGGCCGGCTTTATACCCAGCACCGCCAGCGGCGGCAGCGGCTATCAACTGATCCATGCCCAGCCGCTGCGGGCGGCGGGGCCATTCACGGCTGAGTTCGTGCAGTCGCCGGAGACCAGCCTGCTGCCGGCGGCCGAGGGCGGTCTGCTGGGCATGGTGGCCCGCGCCGGACCTGGGGACACGGTGCTGGTGCAGCAGCTCTACGAGCGGGTCAGTTGGGGCGGCGCGGCCGCCACGCCGGAGAGTGCGCCCAACCCCCGCCTGCTGGCCTACATCGCGGCCGCGCGCCGCGGTGCGACCGTGCGCATCATGCTGGACAGCTTTTTCGATCCCAGCGCGAATGCCCAGACCGCGGCCTGGCTGAACCTGTTGGCCCAGGCTGAGCAGTTGGATCTGGCCGCGCGGCTGGCCAACCCGGCCGGCCGCGGGCTGCACAACAAGATGGTGCTGGTGCAGGCCGGCGGAACCGGCTGGGTACACGTGGGCAGCCTCAACGGCAGCGAGGCCTCGGCCAAGATCAACCGCGAGCTGGCCGTGCAGGTGCAATCCAACGCCGTGCGCGACTATCTGGCGACCGCCTTCTGGCAGGACTGGCTGTTGGCCGGCGGCTCACGTTGACACCAGCCGCGCGCGATGCTATACTCCCGGTGGAAATGATGAAGGATGAAGGATGAAGGATGAATCCGGAGGGCCGTGGCGGACACTGGCGCTCCCCTTGTCTCGACACAACCTCCGTCACACACCACCCAAAACGCACCACGCACCTTCATCATTCATCATTCATCATTTCTCCTTCCTCCTTCTCCCCATGCGCATCCTGGCCATCAGCGACAAAGTTGTGCCCGCTCTGTACAGCCCCACTGTGCGGCAGACGGTGGGCGCGGTCGATCTGGTGGTGAGCTGCGGCGACCTGCCCGGCTACTACATCGACTATGTGGCCAGCATGTTGGGGGTGCGCTGTCTGATGGTGCATGGCAACCATGCGTCGGGCATGGAGTTTGTCGACGGGGGCGCGCTGGACGCGCCGCCGCGCGATCCGATGGATATCGACGGCCGGGTGGTGCATGAGAAAGGGCTGCTGCTGGCCGGGCTGGACGGCTCCATCCGCTACAACCGCAACCCGCGCTTTCAGCACACGCAGGGCGAGATGCACCTCAAGGCGCTGCGGCTGGCGCCGCAACTGCTGTGGAACCGCATGGCCCACGGCCGCAGCCTGGACATCCTGGTGACGCACAGCCCGCCGGCCGGCATCCACGATGGCCCTGACCGCGCGCATCAGGGCTTTGCCGCCTTTCTCTGGCTGATGCGCACCTTCCGGCCGCGCTACCTGCTGCACGGCCACAAACACGTCTACCGCCAGGACGAGGTCACCCAGACCTCGCATGGCCACACCACGGTGATCAACGTCTATCCGTGGCGCATTATCGAATACGAAAAGATGAAGGATGAACGATGAACGACGAGTCGCGGATTGTCACGGTGTTCGGCGGCGCGCGCGTGCCGGCTGATGACGGGCTGTATACGGAGTGTGTTCAGCTTGGCCGGCTGCTGGGCGAGGCGGGCTTTGTGGTGGCCAGCGGCGGCTACACCGGCACCATGGAGGCGGTGCTGCGCGGGGCCAGCGAGGCCGGCGCGCACACCATCGGCTACACCTGCGCCACCTTCGAGGCCGATTTCCAGCCCAATCCCTGGGTGGCGGAAGAGCGCAAGACCCGCGTCCTCTCGGCGCGCATCCAGCGGCTGGCCGAGGAGAGCGACGCCTTCGTGGTGGTGCATGGCGGCCTGGGCACGTTGGCCGAGCTGGCGCTGGTCTGGAACATGATGCTGGCCGGCGAGCTGGCCGTCAAGCCGCTGGCTGTGGTGGGGCCGGAATGGCCGCGGGTGATCGACCAGGTACACGCCGAGACGCAGATGGGCTCATCGGCGCTGCGGCTGTTGACGTTGGCTGCGACGCCGCAGCAGGCCGTGCAGCGGTTGCAGGCGCTGCTGGCGGGATAATATCGCGCGGCGGGGCCGGGCTGGCTCTTCCGGTAATGCGCCCTACTGCCTGCCAGGCCGGTCGATGATAGGATACAATTGACACGATCCAGCCGCTATGCTAGACTGCCAGCAAGCAAGTGAAGACTTCGGAAGTCTGCGCTGGGCTGACGAAAGATTGCTTGACGCGCTAAGACAACATTTCAGCCTGACGGCGGCGACTGCCGACCTATCGGGCTGAATGGCGACGATGGCGTTTTTGAGGAGACTATGGGACAAGGTTCGTTGCGAAACGGCTTTCTGTATATCATCCTGCTGGCCATTCTGGCCACCTTCCTTTTCTCGACGTTGCGCCAGGGCCGGGACACGGTGGAGACCGTGCCCATCAGCCAGGTGGCCGACGATGTGATCGCGGGCAAGGTCAAATCCATCTCGGAAAAGGATGGCACGCTGCAAGTGACCTACACCGGCGCGGAAGAGAACGCGCCCCAGGTGCAGTCGCGCATCGAAAGCGGCGCCAACCTGGTGCAGACGCTCGACGAGCTGGGGGTCACCAGCGAGCAGATGGCCAACGTGACGCTGATCTTCCCGCCTGCCAGCCGCTGGGAGAACTGGGCCCCGATCCTGGGCGCGTTCCTGCCCATCCTGCTGATCGGCGCGTTTTTCTTTTTCATCCTGCGCCAGGCGCAGGGCGCAGGCAACCAGGCCTTTTCCTTCGGCAAAAGCCGGGCGCGCATGTTCACCGGCGACAAGCCCACGGTGACTTTCGACGACGTGGCCGGCGCGTATGAGTCCAAGGAAGAGCTGAAAGAAGTCGTCGAGTTCCTCAAGGAGCCGCAGAAATTCGCCGCGCTGGGCGCGCGCATCCCCAAGGGTGTGCTGCTGGTCGGCCCCCCTGGCACCGGCAAGACGCTGATGGCCAAGGCGGTCTCCGGCGAGGCCGGCGTGCCCTTCTTCTCCATCTCCGGCTCCGAGTTCGTGGAGATGTTCGTGGGCGTCGGCGCCAGCCGCGTGCGCGATCTCTTCGAGCAGGCCAAGCGCAACTCTCCCTGCATCATCTTCATCGACGAGATCGACGCGGTGGGTCGCCACCGCGGCGCGGGGCTGGGCGGCTCCCACGACGAGCGGGAGCAGACGCTGAACCAGATCCTGGTGGAGATGGACGGCTTCGACACCGACACCAACATCATCATCATCGCCGCCACCAACCGGCCCGACATTCTGGACCCGGCGCTGCTGCGGCCGGGCCGCTTCGACCGCCGCGTGATCATGGATCAGCCCGACATCAAGGGCCGCGAGGAGATCATGAAGGTACATGTGCGCGGCAAGCCGCTGGCCGAGGATGTGGACCTGGAGACGCTGGCCCGGGCCACGCCTGGCTTTGTCGGCGCCGATCTGGAGAACATGGTCAACGAGGCCGCGATCCTGGCCGCCCGCCGCAATCGGCGCAACATCACCATGACCGACCTGACCGAGGCCATCGAGCGGGTGGCCATCGGCCCGGAGCGCAAGGGTCGGGTCATCTCCGAACAGCAGAAGCGGGTCATCGCCTATCACGAGGCGGGCCATGCGCTGGTGCAGGAGAAGCTGTCGCACACCACGCCGGTGCTGAAGGTGACCATCGTGGGCCGCGGCATGGCGGGCGGCTACATGTGGCCGCTGGACAAGGACAGCATGCTGCGCAGCCGGACGGAGATGGAGCAGGAGATCTCGGTGGCGCTGGCCGGCCGGGTGGCCGAGGAGATCGTCTTTAATCAGGTGACCACCGGCGCATCCAACGACCTGGAGCAGGTGACGAAGATCGCGCGGCGCATGGTGACCACGCTGGGCATGAGCGAGCGCATGGGGCCGCTGACCTACGGCCAGAAGGAGGAGATGATCTTCCTGGGCCGTGAGATCGCCGAGCAGCGCAACTACAGCGAGGAGGTGGCCGAGGCCATCGACCGCGAGGTGCAGCGCATCGTCAACGAGGCCTACGCCCGCACCCGCCACATCATCACCACCTACCGCGAGCTGCTGAACAAGATCGCCGAGCAGTTGATGGAGGTTGAGACGCTGGATCAGGGCGCGTTCAAGCGGCTGGTGACGGTATAACACTCCCTGGCAACTACGATCTCAAGGGCGTCTCGCCCGGCTTTACCGATTTGCTGTCCAAACGCGCTGGCCGCATCGTCCAGCGCGTTTCTATACCTGCGTACGATACTCCGGCGCACGGCCCGCGTGACCCGCCTATGATCGCTTACGTCCTCCAAACCCTCTACCTCCTGCGCCGCTACCGGGTCATGGGCGCGCCCTTGCAACGCTGGATCGTTCTCCTGCTGCTGCTGGCCGCCTTTTTCATGGCCGTTGGCCTGCTGCCAGGCGGGCTGGTCGTTGGGCTGATCAGCCTGCTGCTGGCGATTGCCCTGCTGGCCGGCCAGCGCCTGGCCGCTGGCCGCCAATACGTTCACTTCCGGCCTGAGCCGATCAGCCAGCCCATGACCGCGGCGACGCCCATCAGCCCGGCCGGGAAACTGGCCATCCACGCCACCGGCCTGTTCGAGGTCGAGGGCAAGGCGCAGCGCTTTACGGAGCTGCCAGCTTTCTACCGCAGCTTCAGCACGCGCGAACATGCCATCATGGCCGTGGTGCAGCCGGCGCGGCGGCTGGCCGGCCTGGCCCGCTGGCCAGATGAGGAACTGGGCATGTGGTACATCTTCGTCAAGCACCACGAGCTGCGCCAGGTACAGCCGGGCGTGCTGGGCTTTGGCCGCGTCCGCCGTCCCGCCTTGCGCCTGCTGGTGGAACAGATGCAGCCGGACAAGAACGCGGTCCTGGACGCCTGGGGTCTGCAATGGGGCAAGGACAAGAGCAAGCTGGCCACCCGCCAGCAGACCCTCTACCTGTCGTTCGACGGCGAGGCGGAGCGGGCGCGGGTGCTGGAGGATTTGCTGGCGGACAGGGGAGGGTGACAGAGACGAGCATCACCGTAGCAACCAAAAGCAGGCAGCGACCACGTAAGAAGTGCGAGAACTGATCACTTAATCGCTTTCGCGCAGCTCAAAGCTATCGATGACAGCCTCAGCGGCTTGTTGACAGGAGCGCGCGGCTTCGCTGGATGCAGAAGTGGAGTAAAATGCAACAAACAGATAACACCCCCCTTCAGTCTCCAGCCAGTAGCTACTTAATCCTGCATTCGGAAAACGTGCTACATGCCAAACATACCCCGCTAGTTCCATCGTGTTTTCCAGCTTTGGCCCTGTAACCTGCTGTCCATGCGCTGTCAGCCAGAGACGGCATTCTCCCAATTGTCTGTGCTCCAGAATATCTTGGTTGGTCTGCCAACCGTCACCAGAATAGCTTACTTGGAAATAGGGCCCCGTTTCACATTCATCCGCATGACGAAAAGTCAGACGATTTGACTGTATCACATTGATCGTGGATTGAGACTGCATCGGCGTAGGGATCACAACTGTTGGCACGAGCTGAGATGATTCTTTGAAAGCCGGCTGGGATGAATTCGATGACGTATCGTCGCAAGCTGCCACCATGAAAACAGCAACGACAAATAAAAGGAACAGGCGTGTCAGCCTTCGTGCCAAATGATGCATCTGTTTACTGCAAAGCAATTCGACGTCGCCTAAGCTGTTCGCGGCTCGCTGGTAGCGTTCTGTTGCTTGTGATCGAGTCAATTGAACACCTCATTGGGATGAGCTGTCGTGCGTATCAGTATCCACCGCATCTGATATTAGCAATCGGAAATGAACTGGATCGGGTCAGAAGAATGCGATCCAAGCGCATGCCATCCTCGCGCATCCAAACATTCACGACGCGATCGCCCGTGGTCACAGATGTGAAGGTTGCCGGTTGGTAGACGCCATTGACGATATCCATGGTATGGCCGGACCACCGCCAGTAGTTTGGATGGAAGAACGAGATGCGATCCGATGTGCTCTGCAGTGCATCGCTGTAGCCCATGTGCACGGAATCATCATCGTAGCTGCCACCCCATCCACACACCCAGATGTAATAGGTGCCACTTACCGGAACGTAGACGTTGGCATAGCGCAGCTCCGGCGATTCCCAGGTTACCAAGGGATCCCAACCTGATTGATCGTTCGGCACACCATACATATAGCACTCCGTAGTGCGCGCCTGGTCGGAGTAACAGAACCAGAAATGACCCTTTCGGTCGTTGTGCCGCTGCGTGAACATGACTGGCTCGATGATCAAAGGGCTATTGACTCTATCTTCGATTGTACCACAAGATGACGCAGTCGGATATCCAAGCTTAGGCGTGAAACCGACCATGGGGGACAGATCTACCGGATTGCTTCCATATCGAACATGGATATGCAGATGTGCCCCAAAGGAGTTTCCCGTATTGCCGGTTACTCCAATCTGAGTAGTACCACGGTTCACGGGAGTGGGTGGATTTGGTGGAACCGCCACAGTCACATTGACGGTGCTCAAATGGGCGTACAGATGCTGATAGGTTCGGGTCTGGTCAGCAACACTTGCCACGGTATTGATTATAATATAGTTGCCATAACCATTCGCATCCCATCCAACTGTGGTCACGGTGCCGGTTTGGGCCACATAGACTGGAGTTGTGGTTCCGACTTGTTGGATGTCAATAGCCATTGCGCTATCTGATGCACCATTGGGTGCTCCGTGCCAAGCCGAGCTGCAGTCAGCGTTCTTTGTGGCTGATCCTGTTACCTGAATAGGAGCCCACCAGTTGGATGGGAGAGCTTTTCGAGTGTCCAATATCTGACCTGGCGCGGGTGATTGCCAGGTTATCCTCCAGCGAAGGCCAGTTTCGGTTACTGCCATACAGCATGTTGAGGCTTTCCGGTGCATCAGCCACAAAACTCAGTGTTGAGACAATTTTCCTCAGAATGGCCGCCATTTCGTCGGAGTGGGTGTATGTGATAAACATGTAAACCAGTTTCCCATGGCTCACCCACAGGCACTCGGTTTGGATACCGGGCCTGCTCGTCTTCAAATGGACTACCTCCATCATCTTGTCGGGTGCTGTGACTATTTCGTCGATACCGACAATTTCGATGGCAGGAGGATCTCGGAAGAAAGGACTGGTGTGATAGCTCAGCTCGGCCAAGGTTGCCAAAGATTGACGCCCGCTGAACTCGAAGTACTGAGGAATGATCTCGATCTTGCTCGTTTCAGCATTGAATTCGTTATTGGGATACAGGGTGATGGTGTAGCCGAGATTTCGCTCGCTCGGTGTGAAGGTGGGCACATCGACGGTCCAGCCTACGGGATAGTCAAATGACATGCCAAAAACATGCGAGGTGAACTCCGTCCAATCTTCGGCATTCACCGCAATGGCATTCGCGTGGGTGCCAGTCATGTGTGGGGGAAGTAACGCGCTCGACAGGGCAAGCACTACGATGAAACCAATACTGCGTTGTAACATTAGTAACATGATGAAACCTCCTAAGGCTGCAGTCTGATAGTCGGTCTAGCCTTGTGAAATCGATCTTTGCTGCGTTACAACTATAGTACTTCAGCTCACCTTGACAGTCAACTACCTCTTCGAGTAG
>JACSRL010000846.1 GCA_014879765.1 Anaerolinea sp.
GGTCTCCTGACCGAGCCAGCCCGCGTGGACTAAACGCTCTGGCCGGTCTCCTGACCGAGCCAGCCCGCGCTGACCCCCGACGGGCTCGGTCGGAGACCGGCCCGAGCAGTGAGGGCTCGGTCGGAGACCGGCCCGAGCAGTGAGTGTGACCGGCCCGAGCAGTGAGAGAGTCTTCACAGGAGCTGTAGTTGTCGCGACGAAGAATGCTGCCGGCGCTGAGCGCGCTGTGGTTGGCGGCGTTGTTGATCGGCGGATTGCTGGCCGCCGGCATGTTTGGCCCGCTGCCCGGCGCTGCGCAAGCTGTCATCGCAGCCCTGCTGCTGGGCTTTGGCGCGTTCCTCATCACCGGCTGGGCCATGGCAGCCCGAACGCATTGGCAGGAGCGCCATCAGCCGCAGCCCAGCGGCCAGGGCCTCGGGCTGACGCTGGACGAGCTGCAGGCGCTGGAACCGGGCGAGTTCGAGGCCTGGGTGCAGCAGCTTTTCCGCAGCCGCGGCTATTTCACCAAGAACACGCCCGACAGCGGCGATCACGGCGTCGATCTGTGGGTGGTGTCGCCCCAAGGGGAGCGGGCCATCGTGCAGTGCAAACGTTACCGCGGGGTGGTGGGCGAAAGCGTGGTGCGTGACCTGTACGGCGTGATGCAACACGAGGCGGCCGCGCGCGGCTTTCTGGTCACCACCGGCAGCATCAGCGCGGCCGCCGGCCGCTGGGCGCAGGGCAAACCCATGGAGCTGATCGACGGCGCCCGACTGGCGCGGCTGGCCTCAGGCCAGGCCGACCCGGCCGAGCCGCTGGTTGGCAAGGAGACAGCCATCGATGTCTGACGCGACCAACCGACCTCTGAACCTGGGGCACCGCGGCGCGCGCGGCCTGGCGCCGGAAAACACGCTGGCCGGCATGGCGGCCGGCATGGCCGCGGGCGCGGACGGCGTGGAATTCGACGTGCAGCGCACGGCCGACGGCCATCTGGTGGTCTTCCACGACGACGACCTGAGGCGCATCTGCAACGTCAGCGGCCGGATCGTCACCAGCACCCTGGCGCAGTTGCGGGAGTTGGACGCCGGCCGCTATTTTGGCCCACAGTTTGCCGGCGAACTGATCCCCACGCTGGATGAAGTGCTGGAAACCCTGCCGGCCAACGCCTTTGTCAACATCGAGGCCAAACGCTTCCGCTTTCGCAGCGACGGGCTGGAGGCGGGCATCGCCGAGGCCTTTCAGCGCCACAGCCTGGCCGGCCGCTGCATCGTCTCCTCCTTCAACCCGGTGCTGCTCTGGTGGCTGGGACGGATCGACCGCACGATTCCGCTGGGGCTGCTCTATGCTCCCGATCTGCCGGCGGGGCTAAACCGCGGCTGGCCGCGCCATCTCCTGCGCCTGGCCGCGCTGCACCCCTACCAGGGACAGGTGACGCCCAAGCTGGTGCAGCAGGTGCGCCGCCGCGGCCAGCAGATCAACACCTGGACCGTCAACGAGCCGGCCGAGATGCGCCGGCTGATCGACCTGGGGGTGGACGGCATCATCACCGACCGGCCCGACCTGCTCAGCGCGCTGCTGACCGAGGGTGATTGACTTTCCCTTGCAGTGCAAGTAAAATAGCGGGAGTGTGAAACGTGAAACGTGATGCGTGAAACGTGAAACGTGAAACGTGACCGGAAGGCTTTTCCGCAAACCGGAGATTGGTTCTGATCTCGCGTTTCACGCATCACAGACACACATCACATCACGCATCACCCCTGCGGGTCACGATCACCCCTGCGGGTCACGTTTCACG
>JACSRL010000203.1 GCA_014879765.1 Anaerolinea sp.
TTCCAGCTCCACCCCGCGCAGGCTGGTGGGGGGCACCTGCACCACCGAGCTGGAGGCCACCCAGTCGCCGCGGGTAGATTGCTGCCACACCTGGCCGCCCACCAAAGCCTCGTTCTGAATGGCAAGATAGGCGCCCAGCGCCAGGCTGCGCACCACGCTGCCGCCGCCCGGCGCGCTGTAGGTCTTCACGCCGCCCCAGGCCGGCCGCGCATAGCGCCAGAGCTGCCAGGGCGGGTTGGCCGCGGCCGGCGCGGCCACCTCCAGCAGGGGTGTCCAGGGCGTCTTGGGCGCTGCCGGCTCAGGCTTGGCCGGCTCGGCCGGCGCGGTCAGCTCCAGCGTGCTCTGCGCCAGCGTGGCCAGCCAGTAGCCCTCGGCGTCCAGCAGATCCACTGCCACGCTGTACTCGCCATATTTGCTGTAGCTGGCCAGCCACTCGGCCTGTTGATCGGGGCCGTCGGCGCCGGCCAGCAGAAAGATCTGGCCCGCGCCCGCGTCGACGCGCACCTGCTGGCTTGGGGCCAGGTCGAGCACCTCCAGCCGGATGGCGGCCTCCTGTTGCTCCTCGCCGGCCGGCCGCACCACGAACAGGGCCAGGGTGGGCAGGGCGATCTCCTGGGCCGCGATCGGACTGCCCAGATCGATCTCGGCCGCGGCGATGGCCTCGCCCCAGCGCAGGTGAGCCGTCTGGCGTCCCGGCGCGGCAAAGGTGTAGGCGGCCAGCTCCATGGCGCGGTCGGCGTGCCAGGTGATGGCCGTGGGCGCGCACAGGGTCAGCTCGGCGATCTTGGCGCGTTCCTGGCCGGTCTTGGGATCGCCCGTGAACAGCCCGGCCGGTCGGCAATCGGTCCCGGCATCGGCCGCCGGCGCGGGAAAGGCGGCCAAGAAGCGCACAGTGCGCTGGTCATCCTCGGTGACAGTGGTCAAGCGAATCGGTGCTGACATAGGACCTCCGTGGGGGCAGCGGATGTGTTGTTGACGGCGGTGGGTGCATCGTTGGCGGCGTCGGTACACCGTCGGTGACGTTGGGGCGGGGTTTCCCCGCCCGGCGGGTCTCCCCGCCCGTGGCGGCGCCGGTACACCGTCGGTGACGTGGGGCGGGGTCTCCCGTCCGGCGGGGTCTCTCCGCCCCGGCGAGCCTGATTATAACATGAAGCCGACGCGGCGTCAACGGCCACAGACTCGCCACGGCTGACGCATGACTGCGACTCAAGAGGCCAATCCATCTTGTCGGGATGGCGCGCTGATGGTAGAATAGGCCGTGTGCAGTGAAAGTGTAGACTGGCACTAGATGACTGCCACAAGGCAACGTGGGCTGGCTCGGTCAGGAGACCGGCCAGAGCATCATCGGCAGAGCATCATCGGCCAGAGCATCATCGGCCAGAGCATCGAGCCAGGGTCGTTTTGACAGAAGGAGCAATCGTCGTGGAAAGTCATCCTCATGTGCGCGTGCTGCGCGGCAAGAAGATCATCCTGGGCGTCACCGGCGGCATCGCAGCCTACAAGGCTGTCACGGTGGCCAGCCGGCTGGCCCAGGCCGGCGCGCTGGTCGATGTGCTGATGACCGAGGCCGCCCAGAAATTCGTCGCCCCGCTGACCTTTTCGGCGTTGACCGGCCGGTCGGTGGCCACTGACCTGTGGTCGTTGGGCAATGGCCAGATCATGCACGTGGCCTTGGCGCGCGAGGTTGACCTTTTTCTGGTCGCCCCGGCCACGGCCAACACCATCGCCAAGCTGGCCCTGGGGCTGGCCGATGACCCGCTCAGCGCCACCGCGCTGGCCAGCCGCGGCCCCCTGCTGCTGGCGCCGGCCATGGAGACCGGCATGTGGCTCAACCCCATCACCCAGCAGCACATGCAGGCCCTGATCCAGCGCGGCGCGTTCACGGTGGGGCCGATGGAGGGCCGGCTGGCCTCGGGCGCGATGGGCATCGGCCGCATGGCTGAGCCGCCGCAGATCATTGAGATGGCGCGCAAGGTGCTGGGGCGCAACGGGCCGCTGGCCGGCGTGCATGTGGTGATCACGGCCGGCGGCACGCAGGAGCCGCTGGACCCGGTGCGTTTCGTCAGCAATCGCTCCACCGGCAAGATGGGCATGGCCCTGGCCACCTCGGCGCGCGATTTCGGCGCAGAGGTGAGCATTGTCCACTCTCCCTTGCAGGTGTCGGTGCCCTTCGGCGTCGCCAGCGTCCCGGTGCGCACCGCGGCCGAGATGCGCGCGGCCACCTTTGATCTGTTGCCCCGCACCGACGTGTTGATCGGCGCGGCCGCGGTGGCCGATTACCGTCCCGCCACGGTGGCTGACCAGAAGATCAAGAAGAAGAGCGGCAATCTCGACATCGAGCTGGTGCGCAACCCCGATATCTTGGGCGAGGTGGGCGCGCAGCGCCAGCAGAGCGGCCGGCCGCGGGTGATGGTGGGCTTCGCGGCCGAGACCGAGGACCTGCTGGCCAACGCCAAGGTCAAGCTGGAGTCCAAACGGCTGGATCTGATCCTGGTCAACGACGTCTCAGCGCCGCACAGCGGCTTTGGCACCGAGACCAACCAGGTGACGCTGCTGGACAAGTGGGGCGACGTGCTGCCCTGGCCGCTGCTCAGCAAGGATGAGGTGGCCGACCGGCTGATGGTCTGGGTCGCGCGCCGCATCCAGGGCAAGGGACTGGCGGATTTGGGGGCATGACCTGTGATGCGTGAAACGTGAAGCGTGATGACCAATACTCCGCGCAACTCAGAGACGTCTCCCAACCTCACACACTCCGGGTTACGGGTTACGCATTACGGGTTACACGGGTCACGCTTCACGCTTCACGTTTCACGCCTCACTCGGTGATCTTGTGGATCAGCGGCGGCGCGGCGGGTGGTGTTTCGCTGATGCGATAGGCGGAGAGCAGCAGGCGGCGGCGGGCCTCGGCCAGACGCGCCGCGTCGGGGGCGTGGATCCAGCAGAGCGGCTGGCCGGCCTCCACAGCGTCGCCCACCTTGGCCTCCAGCACCACACCCACGGCATGGTCGATCACATCCCCCTTTTTCTGCCGGCCGCCGCCCAGCGCCACGCTGATCAGCCCCACCTGGTCGGCGCGCAGCTCGGCCACATAGCCGCTGCCGGGGGCCAACGCCGGCTCCACCAGCGGCGCGGCCGGCAGCAGCTCGGGATTGTCGACCATGGCCACGTCGCCGCCCTGGGCGGCGATGAACTGGCGGAACTTCTCCCAGGCCCGCCCATTGGCCAACTGCACCCGGGCCAGCGCCTGCAGCTCCTCGCGCGTCCCCGGCCGGCCGCCCAGGCGCAGCATCTCGCCGGCCAGGACGATCACCAGGTGGGCGAAATCGGCCGGGCCGCGGTCGTGCAGCGTGTCGATGGCCTCCTTCAGCTCCAGCGCGTTGCCCACGGTGCGGCCCAGCGGCTGATCCATGGCGCTGATCACCGCGGCCATCTGGCGGCCGGCGTTGCGGCCGATCTCCACCATCAGGCGGGCCAGGTGCGTCGCCTCCTTCAGGTCGTGCATGAACGCGCCGTGGCCCACCTTCACATCCAGCACGATGGCGTCGGCGCCGGTGGCCAGCTTCTTCGACATGACCGACGAGGCGATCAACGGCAGCACCGGCACCGTGCCGGTCACATCGCGCAGCGCGTAGAGCTTGCCGTCGGCCGGGGCCAGCTCAGCCGTCTGGCCGCCGATCACCAGGCCGATCTCCCGCAACTGCCGCTCGAACTGTTCGGCCGAGATGTCCACGTGGAAGCCGGCGACACTCTCCAGCTTGTCGATGGTGCCGCCAGAGAAGCCCAGGCCGCGGCCGCTCAGCTTGCCCACCGGCAAGCCCAGGCTGGCCACCAGCGGCGCCAGCGCCAGCGTGGTCTTGTCGCCCACGCCGCCGGTAGAGTGCTTGTCCACGATCTTCGCGCCGGGCGGAAAGAGGGCGCGCGGGTTCATCTGTTGGCCGGAGTGCAGGATGGCCAGCGTCAGCGCGGTCGCCTCGGCGTCGCTCATGCCCTGGAAATAGATGGCCATGGCCCAGGCTGCGGCCTGGTAGTCGGGGATCGCGCCCTTGGTGTAGCCTTCGATGAAGAATTCGATCTCTTCGGCGCTCAGCTCGGCGCCGTCGCGCTTGCGGACGATGATGTCGACAGCTCGCATGGTAACGCTCCGTTGCGGTGTGTGGTGAGCAGATTTCGGAAGTCGCCGGTTGCTGCAACCGGCGACTTCCGAAATCTGTTGGCGCCTATTGTACCACAGCCGGGCAGGTTGACCGATTTTGTGCCTGTGCGCTGTTGACCCGCCTGCCAGGCCATGCTATAATCCGCGCTGGCAGATCATGCCCACGCCTATGTTGATCGGTATCGACGCCAGCCGGGCGCTGCGCAAGCAGCGCACCGGCACTGAGAACTATTCCTGGCAGCTCATTCGCCACCTGCTGGCCCTGGGCAGCGGCCACCGCTTCCGGCTCTATTGCCCGCAGCCGCCGCCCGCCGGCCTGTTCGATCTGTCTGAACACTCCCACGCCGCCGCAGCCGGGGTGAGCCCCGTGGAGACGCGCGTGATCCCCTGGCCGCGGCTGTGGACCCACCTGCGCCTGAGCCTGGAGCTCATGCAGCGCCGGCCCGACGTGTTGTTCGTGCCTTCGCACGTGCTGCCGCTGCTGCACCCGCGGCGCAGCGTGGTCACGGTACACGACCTGGGCTACCGTCTTTTTCCTGAAACCCACCGGCCGCTGGATCGCGCCTATCTCGATCTGAGCACCCGCTTCAACGCCCGCAGCGCGGCCGGGGTGCTGGCCGATTCCCAGGCCACCAAGGACGATCTGGTGCGCTTCACCGGCGTGGCCGCGGCCAGGGTCACGGTGGTGCATCTGGGCCGCGACGAGACGCTGGCGCCAGAGCAGGACTCCGGCCGGCTGGCGGAGGTGCAGCAGCGGATGGGCATCCAGCAGCCTGGCCGGCCGGCTGCGCCCTACATGCTCTATGTCGGCACCTTGCAGCCGCGCAAGAACCTGGTGCGCCTGGTGGACGCCTTCGCCGCGGCCCGCCAGCAGCATCCGGAGCTGATCCTGGTGCTGGCTGGCCGGCGCGGCTGGCTGGCCGACCCGATCTTTGCCCGCGTCCAGGCGCTGGGCCTGCACGACGCGGTGCGTTTCCCCGGCTACGTGGCCGACGCTGACCTGCCGGCCCTGCTGAGCGGCGCGCTCTGTTTCGCCTTTCCCTCGCTGCACGAGGGCTTTGGCTTCCCCGTGCTGGAGGCCCAGGCCTGCGGCGCGCCGGTGCTGGCCGCCAACACCTCGTCGCTGCCTGAGGTGGCCGGCGACGGCGCGCTGCTGGTCGATCCGCTGGACACCGACGCCATCGCCGCCGGCCTGCTACGTCTGGCCAGTGATGGCGCTTTGCGTGATCGCCTGCGGGCAGCCGGTTTCACCAACCTGCACCGCTTCTCCTGGCAGCGCTGCGCCCGCGAGACGCTGGCGGTGCTGGAGGCGGTGCAGCGTGAAACGTGAGGCGTGAAACGTGAAACGTGACGAGTGATGCGTGAAACGTCTGCATTCATCCTTCATCCTTCATCCTTCATCCTTCATCCTTTGAACCGTATTCTGATCGTCAAGCTGGCCGACATCGGCGACGTGATCACCGCGACGCCGGCGCTGGCTGCTCTGCGCCAACGTTTTCCCGCGGCCCAGATCGACCTGCTGACCACGCCGGCCGCCGCGGCCGCGCTGCCGGCCGGCCTGGTGGACCGGGTGCTGACCGCGCCGCGCAGCCTGGCCCGCCGGCCGGGCGCGCTGCCCGCGCTGCTGCGGCTGCTGGCCAGCCTGCGCCAGGCCTGCTATGACGCGGCGCTCTTCCTGCACCATCTGACGCTGGGCGCGGGCGTGGCCAAGTATCGCCTGCTGGCCGCGGCCACCGGCGCGCCACTGCTGCTGGGGCTGGACAACGGCAAGGGCGGCTGGCTGACGCATCGCGTGCCCGACGAGGGCTTCGGCGCTTGGCACGAGGTGGAATACTGGCTGCAAGTGGTCGAGCTGTTGGGCGCGCAGACCAGCGACGCCCGGCTGCGTCCCTGTTACAGCGCGACCGATCTGGCAGCCGTGACGCCGCTGCTGGCTGGCCTGGGGCCAGGGCCGCGGGTGGCCATCCATCCGGGTTCGGGTGGCTATGCCCCAGCGCGGCGCTGGGAGCCGGCCAAGTGGGCCGCGGTCGCGGATGCTTTGATCCAGCGCTACGGCGCGCAGATCATCCTGGTGGGCGCGCCCTCGGACAACGTGGACGCGGTGCAGGCGGCCATGGCTGGCCCGGCGCGCAATCTGGCCGGCCAGACCACCCTGCCCCAGTTGGCGGCTGTGCTGGCCCAGTGTGACCTTTTTCTGGGCGCCGATTCGGGCGTGATGCACCTGGCCGCGTCGGTCGATCTGCCGGTGGTGGCGCTCTTTGGGCCGTCCAACCACCTGGCCTGGGGCCCCTGGACGCCGGAAAATCCCTCGACGGTGGTGCGGCTGGGGCTGCGCTGCTCGCCGTGTAGCTATGTCGGCCACAACGTCGGCGCACGCAACGGCTGTTGGCATCGCTCCTGCATGGCCGACCTGCAGCCGGAGCAGGTGCTGGCCGCAGTCGAGGCGTTGGGTGTGTTAGATGCTTGACATGTCTGAACAGTCACCTTTTGTCTCAATCCACATCCTGGGCGTGCGCGTCGATGCCGTGACCTACCGCGTGGTGCTCGACATAATCGCGCAATGGATCCAGCAGCGCACACCGCACCAGATCGCCACCACCAACCCGGAGTTCGTCATGGCCGCCCAGCAGAACGCCGCCTTTCGCCAGACCTTGCAGCAGGCCGATCTGTGCGTGGCCGACGGCATCGGGCTGCTGTGGGCCGCGCGCCGGCTGGGGCAGCGGCTGCCGGAGCGGGTGACCGGCTCCGACCTGGTGCCGCTGGTGGCCAGCCAGGCGGCGCAGCGCGGCTGGCGGCTCTTCCTGTTGGGCGCTGCGCCGGGCGTGGCCGAGCAGACCGCGCGCCAATTGGAGCAGCAAAACCCAGGTTTGCGCATAGCCGGCGTCTATGCCGGGTCGCCGGATGCAGCCGATGCGCCGGCCATCGTGGCGCGCGTCCAGGCTGCGCAGCCCGACGTCTTGTTCGTGGCCTACGGCGCGCCGGCCCAGGACCTGTGGATCGCCCGTCACAAGGCTGAGCTGGGCGTGCCGGTGCTGATGGGGGTGGGCGGCGCGTTCGACCATCTGGTGGGCGTGCAGCGCCGCGCGCCGGTCTGGCTGCAGCGCATCCATCTGGAGTGGCTTTTTCGCTTAGTGACCCAGCCCTGGCGCTGGCGGCGTCAACTGGCGCTGCCGCGCTTCGTCTGGGCGGTGCTGCGCCAGGGCCGGCGCGCCGCGGAGACAACAGCGTGATCTACGACGACGACAACGGGCAGATGGTCGCCCGGCTGGCCGGTCACCGGGTGCTGGTGGTGGGCGACATGTTCCTGGACGAGTACCTGATCGGCCGCGCGGTGCGGCTCAGCCGCGAGGCGCCGGTGCCGGTGTTGGAGCGCACCGAGAGCTTCGCGCTGCTGGGGGGCGCGTGCAACCCGGCCCACAACGTGACGGCGCTGGGCAGCCGCGCGGCGATGGCCGGCGTCATCGGCCAGGACGTGGCCGGCCAGCGGCTGCTGGCGGCGCTGGCCGCGGCCGGCATCGATCCGGCCGGGGTCGTCGTCGACGCGGGCCGGCCGACCACCACCAAGACGCGCCTGGTGGCCGAGAGCGCGCTGCGCGTGCCACAGCACCTGGCGCGCATCGACGCCATCGAGCGCCGTCCGCTGGATGCGCCGGTGGAGGCAGCGTTGCTGGCGCGGCTGGAGGCGCTGGCGCCGCAGTGCGACGCGATCCTGGTCTCGCACTATTGCAGCGGCGTGGTGACGCCGGCCGTGACCGCGCAGGTGCGTCACCTGGCCCGCCAGCATGGCCTGCTGACCGTGGCCGATGCCCAGGCCGACCTGGGTCGTTTCGCCGGCTTCGATCTGGTCAAGTGCAACCGGGCCGAGGCTGAGGCTGAGCTGGGCCAGGCGCTGGGCGGCGCGGCCGACTTCGAGCAGGCGCTGGCCCGCCTGTTGCCGCAGTTGGAGGTGGCAAATCTGGTGGTCACGCGCGGCTCAGAGGGCATGTCGGCCATTCAGCGCGGCCAGCCGGCCATGCACAGCCCGGCCGTGCCGGTGGGCGACGTCTATGACGTGGTGGGCGCGGGCGACACGGTGGTGGCGGTCATGACCCTGGCGCTGGCCGCGCGTCTGCCGCTTAGCCGCGCCGCGCATCTGGCCAACGCCGCGGCCAGCCTGGTGGTGCGCAAGCTGGGCAACGCGGTGGTGCGGCCGGGCGAATTGGCTGCGGCGCTTGGGCGTGAAGCGTGAAACGTGAAACGTGAAGCGTGAAACGTGAAACGTGAAGCGTGAAGCGTGAAGCGTGAAACGTGAAGCGTGAAGCGTGAAACGTGAAACGTGGCAGATGGAACAGAGAGGATGATGATGGAGAATCGCTGGAGCGGTCAGGTGATGGATCGGGCGGCGGCGGCGGCTTGGGCGATGGATATGCGCGCGGCCGGGCGGGCGGTGGTGTTCACCAACGGCTGTTTCGACCTGCTGCACCGCGGCCATGTGGACTATCTGCAACGGGCGCGCGGCCTGGGTGACGCGCTGGTGGTCGGCCTGAACGGCGATGCGTCGGTGCGTTTGCTCAAGGGCGCTGGCCGGCCGATCCTGCCTGAGGCCGACCGGGCCGCGGTGCTGGCCAGCCTGCGCGCGGTGGACGTGGTGGTGATCTTCCACGAACCCACGGCCGAGGCGCTGGTGGCCGCAATACAGCCGGCGCTCTACGTCAAGGGGGGCGACTGGGACGGAACGAAGCGCACGCCGCCGGAGGCAGCGGTGGCGCTGAGCTACGGCGGCCGCGTCCAGACTATTCCCTATCTGCCCGGCCGCAGCACCAGCGAGATTGTGACGCAGATCCGCAGCTAAACCATGACCGACCAGCCCTTCAGCGAACCCACCCCGACGCCGGCGCCGTCCGAGGATGCGCCCTCGTTGGCGCGCTCGGCCAGCATCATCGCCTTTGGCAACGTCGTCAGCCGCCTGCTGGGCCTGGGGCGGGAGACCACCATCGCCTATTTCTTCGGCGCGTCGGGCCTGGTCAGCGCGTTCCAGGCGGCCAGCACCATCCCTACCATGATCTTCGACCTGCTGGTGGGGGGCATGTTGAGCGCGGCCTTGGTGCCGGTGTTCAGCGACTACGCGCGGGCGGAGCGCCGCCGTGAGTTCGGCCAGGTGGTGGGCGCGGTGCTGTCGGTCATCGGCCTGGCGGTGGCCGGCCTGGTGGTGGTGATCATGCTGCTGGCCGAGCCGCTGGCGCATCTGGTGGCCGGCGGCCTGCCGGACGATCTGGTGGCGGTGACGGCCAGCCTGCTGCGTATCATGACGCCGGCCATCTGGTTCCTGGCCATCTCCGGCGTGGTGACCGGCGCGCTCTTTGCGCTCAAGCGCTTCACCTTCCCCGCCTTTGCGGCCGCGGTCTACAATCTGGGCATCATCGTCGCCGCGCTGCTGCTCCAGGAGCGCATGGGCATCTTCTCGCTGGCCGTGGGCGTGCTGCTGGGCAGCGTCATGCAACTGCTCTTGCAGGCGCCCGACCTGCTGCGCGCCCGCGTCGTCCTGCGCGTCGGGCTGCGCCATCCGGCGCTGCGCCGCATCTGGCTGCTCTACCTGCCGATCCTCTTCGGCCTGCTGGTCAGCCAGGTGCAGGTGATCATCGACCGGCGGCTGGCCTCAGGCACGGGGGAGCAGAGCCTGGCCTGGATGCGCGACGCGACCACTCTGTTTCAACTGCCGCACGGCCTGGTGGCGGTGGCCATCAGTCTGGCCGCGCTGCCCTCGCTGGCCCAGTATTTCGCCGCGCGCAATGAGAAGGACTTTCGCGCCACCCTGGGCCGCGGGCTGCGCACGGTGCTGCTGCTGATCACACCGGCCACGGTGGGGCTGCTGGTGCTGGGCACGCCCATCGTGCAGTTGATCTTCCAGCGGGGCGCGTTCCAGCCGGAGGACACGGCCGCGGTTACGGCCGCGCTGAACCTTTATCTGATCGGCCTGATCCCCGCCTCGCTGGACTGGCTGCTGAACTATACCTTCTACGCACGCAACGACACGCTGACGCCGGCCATCGTCGGGGTGGTCTCGGTGGGGATCTATCTGGTCTTTGCGCTGTTGCTGGTCAAGCCTTTCGGCTACCTGGGGCTGGTTTTTGCCGACTCCATGAAGCACACCGGGCATTTTCTGCTGATGTGGCTGCTGCTGCGCCGCCGGCTGGGGGATTTGAGCGACCTGCAAGGGGGTGTGACTGCGCTGCGCAGCTTGGCCGCGTCGGCGGTCATGGCGGTAGCCCTGCTGCTGCTCCTGTTTGTCCTGCGGCCTGCGTTGCCGGTCGGCCTGGCGGGCAACCTGGTGTTGGTGGCCGTGGCCGGCGGCGTGGGCAGCCTGCTCTACCTGGTGGTGGTCAGCCGGCTGGGGGTGCAGGAGGCGGGGATGGTGGTGCAGCGCTTTGGCCGCCGGCTGCGGCGCCGATAGCTGCCGGTCGAGGCGGGTCTTCCGGCGGGCGCGCGTGCGATCGGCCTGGGGCAATCCGGCTGTGGCCTTGACTTGGTGTGAAATTTGGAATTGCTGGCCTGGCGGCGTATAATCGGCTCTCGCGAGCTCGGCGGCGGGCACGGTCGGAGACCGGCCCGAGCAGCAGGCAGGCCCGAGCAGCAGGCGGGCACGGTCGGAGAC
>JACSRL010000715.1 GCA_014879765.1 Anaerolinea sp.
TCACTGGCGCTGCTGCCGGTCGTCAAATCGTCGATGATGAGGTTCAGCGCCTGGCGTGCGGCCTGCCAGGTGGGGGCCGCGCCTTGGGCGAAGTCGGGCCGGCCGCCGCCGCGGCCGCCCACTGCGGCCAGCGCGCTGCGCAGCGTCTGTCCGGCGTCGAAGGTTCTGTCCGCGCTGCGCGCCGCGATCAGGTGGCCGGCCGCGCCGGCCAGGGCAATGATCAGGCCCGGCTGGCTGCGCAGCGCCATGGCCAACTGTTTGAGCTGCTCCGCGTCCCAGGTGGGGTAGACGCCGGTGGCCAGCCCGCCCGGGCCGGTCGCGGCGGCCAGCCGCGCCGCCTCAGCGGTCACCAGCTCAGCCTGCACCGCGCGCAGCGCCTTGAAATTGCTGTCGGCCTGGGCTTGCAGGCGTTCGACGGCCAGGGGCAGTTCCTCCTCGCCGCAGGTGAAGCGGCCGGCCAGACTGCGCGCCAGCTCGTGCTTGCGGCCGTAGTCCTCCAGGGCGTGCTGGCCGCAGACGAAATGGATGCGCGTCTCCGGCCCGCGGCGTTCGGCGCGCAACACCTTGACCGGACCCACCCGCGCCGTGCTGGCCACGTGCAGGCCGCCGCAGGCCACCCGGTCGAAGTCGCCGATCTCCACGACGCGCAGCGGCCCGGCCACGTCGGGCTGCTTGCGCAGCGCCAGGGTGGGCAGCTCCTGCTCGCTGACGAAGCGGGCGCTGATGGGTAGATCTTGTTGCACCACCTGGTTGGCCAGCTTCTCGGCGGTGGCCAGCTGTTCATCGCTCAGGCTGGCCTGGTTCAGGTCGATGGTCAGGCTGTGGTCGCTCAGGCGCCAGGCCACGGTCAGCGCGCCGGCTGTGGCGATCAAGGCCTGGGAGAGGATGTGCTGGCCGCTGTGGTTCTGCATGTGATCGCGCCGCCGCGGCCAGTCCACCTGCCCGTGTGCCGCTGCGCCGGGCGGCAGGGGCGCGGCCAGGCGGTGCCAGATCGTCTCGCCGTCGCTGATGGTCTCCAGCACCGGCACATCGTTCAGCGTGCCGGTGTCGTGAGGCTGGCCGCCGCCGGTGGGGTAGAAGGCGGTGCGGTCCAGCGCCACGGCCGGCTGCCCATCCAGCAGGCGCGAGTTCGTCACGTGGGCGTCAAAGATGGTCAGATAGGGGGTGGAGTAATAGAGTCGCTCGGTCATCGCGTGTTCATTGGCATTAGAAACCGGGTTTTTGTCTCGCAGACCAACCGCATGAGAAAAACCCGGTTTCTGAACGACTGGCACGCCAACCGACAAGACTTCGGATGGCGCCGCACCGGCCGAATCCTGCCAGTGAAGCCTATTGCCGTCAAGAACCTGGCATAGCTTCAACCGGCCGGCTTTGCCGTCCGAAGTCTGGGTAGGCAGTTACGACGTGACTATTCAGCCGTAGGCGCCGGGCACTTCGCGTAGCTTCTACGCTTGCCATGCGACACGTGAAGCCAATTCACGCTGCGAAGTCAAGCGCAAGTGCCCGGCGCCTGAACAGTTACGTTACGACGATTATAGCACATGAGATAGCCTAAAGCTATTTGGGCGATTAAGATGGTGACGACTATAATAGATGCCAGGCACGGTAAGAGCTTGGCTCTAGAGAAATCAGGTTTTGCAGGTTGTGAGGCGCTTCGACGCTCGTGAGTTGCGTGTGGGTTTCGAGGAGATAGAACCAGATACATTGTAACTGCTCAGCCGGCGGGTGCGAACACGTTGATTGAGTAGGCCGCCGTATCGAAATCAACGTGT
>JACSRL010000383.1 GCA_014879765.1 Anaerolinea sp.
AGCCAGGCGTACAGAAACCGGGTTTTTCTCGTGCGGGCATGGTTTTCGTCTGCGCAACGGCCTTTCATGCCGCCATGACCTTGGTCTGCAAGACAAAAACCCGGTTTCTAATGCCAAGCCTGAGCAGTTACGCATTCAGAATGAATTGACGCCCAGACTTCGGACGGCAAAGCCGGCCGGTTGAAGCTATGCCAGCTTCTTGATGGCAAGGGTATCGCTCGCGCGACTCGGCCGGTGCGGCGCCGTCCGAAGTCTCGTCGATACACACCCAGCTCATTTCAGCGTCGCTGGTCGCTCTCGGTCTCGCCGCCGTGCATCCACCAGTCGGTCACGCCGCCGGCCAGGCTGGCGGCCTGCACGCCGTTGCGCAGCAGATAATCGGCCACCGAGAAGGAGCGGTTGCCGTGCGCGCAGACCACCACCCATTCGACCGCCGGGTCCAGCTCCTGGAGGCGCTCCGGGATATCGTTCATGGGGATGTGCAAGCTGCCGGGGATGCGCACCTGCGCCCACTCAAAGGACTCGCGACAGTCCAACAGCCTGGGGCCCGCGCCGCTGCGGTAGAGGGGGATCAAGTCGGCGCAAAGAACCTCCTGCACCTCCACCGGCTGCGGCGCGGGCTCCGGCTGGCGGTCCGCGGCCGGGGCAGCTTCAGCCGGCGCGGCCGGTTTGGTCAGCATTTGCTTGATCGATGTGAACAATGCCATGTGAACTCCATTGGTGAACTCAATGTTAGGGTGTGTTCCAAACGAGTTAGCGCCCCAGACTTCGCGCCAAGCCGCCAAGAAGACAGGAACGCCAAGAATTTCTGCCCTTTGCGGTCTCTGCGCCTTTGCGTGAGACAGCTCTCGAATTTTACAGCGCTGGCCTGTAGGGCGCATGGTCGATATTGACCTTGACCTTGCTGAGCTGCAGGCCCATCTGGGTCTCGACCACATCGCGCGCCACGGCCACCACCTCCTCGGTCTTCAACGGCACGTCGATGTCGGGCGCGGTCTGCAAGTTGAGATCGACCTCCACGCTGTTGCCGCGGGTGCGCACCACCGGCGTCACGCTGTTGACGTCGGCCAGTTGATCGATGTGCCAGGCCAGCCGCCGGCCGATGGAATCGGCCGTCACAGCCGCCTCGCCGCCCGATGGCAGACGCATCTTGACCACCGGCGTCTTCCTGCGGCGCAGCTCCTGCATCAGCCAGGCCAGCGCCAACAGGCTGGCGACCACGATGGCCGCCCCGCGCAGCAGCGGATAGGTCCAGCCCGGCTGCATGGACTGGAGCTGAAAAAGACTCACCTCCACCCAGTCCAGCCCCTGGCGTCCCCAGCTCAAGGCCTGGCCGGGCGCGGCCGCGGTCAGGACGATGACGGCCCAGAGCGCCACCACCAACAGCACGACGATAGTGCGATTGATCAGATTCACGACTCACCTCGATGTTGGGCCCGGGGGCCCAGGATGACCACTGCCAGCAGCAACAGCGCCGCGGCCAGGCTGACGCCAGCGCCCAGCCTGAGAGAGGCCGGCCGGAACTCGAACTGTACCACATGCTGGCCCGCGGGCAGCAGCACCGCGCGGAACAGATAGTTGGCCCGCAGCACGGGCGCGGGCTGACCGTCGATGCGGGCCTGCCAGCCGGGATACCAGGTGTCCGCCAGCACCAGCGCGCCGGGCGCGTCCAGCGTGGCCTCGACCACGACCCGCTCCGGCTGATATTCGACGATGCGGGCGACGCCGTCCATGGGGCCGGCCAGCGCCGCCGCCTGCGTCTGCTGGCCGGCGGCCGCCAGATCATCCGCCAGCAGCACCACCTCCTGGGATGGCTCGAACGCAGCCTCGGCCAGGCGGGCCAGCACAGCCGCGTCGTCGGCCGCCGTGGTGGCCTGGCCGACCAGGTAGGCGCGATCCAACGCCTGCTGGTTCTGATAGACCTTGACGTCGCCCGAATGCACCCGCCGGAACTGGCCGTCGGCCGGCATGGTCAGGGCGGCATGGGCGCCGGTGCGCTGATCCAGCAGGCTGACGCCGCGCAGCACCAGATTGCCCTCAGCCGCCACGTTGCGCACGGTGATGCGCTGGGGCAGCAGCGGCTCGGCCCAGGTCGCGCGGGCCAGGTAGTCCCAGCCGGCCTGCCCGCGCGGCCAGGGCTGGCGCGCGTCTGGCTGGCCGTGAGCAGCCCCGTCGCGCCAGGCGCCCTCGGCCGTCTCCTGGCCGGCGCGCAGCAGGAAAGTCTCGCTGCGGCCGGCGCCCTCGACCCGCACCTCGGCCACAGGGGTCCCGACCGGCAAGGCTGCGCCGCCGGCCAGGTGGCTCCACAGCCCCAGGCCGGTGGCCTCCAGCCGTCCCGCGTCCGGTATCTCTACGGTCTGGCCCGGCTGAAGTTGCGTGCTCAGCTCCAGGTCATAGTAGACGCCATCCCGCCAGACGTCGAAGGTCTTGTCGGTGATGATGTGCGCCACGCTCAGCAGGCGCAGCAGGCGGCTGGGGGGCACGCTCTCCAACTGCTCGCGCAGGCGGCCATCCTCGGCCAGCGCGCCCGGCGGGATGAAGAGGGTCTGCAAATCGACGTAGCGGCGCAGCGGCAGCACCCCGCCGTCGTAGCCATCGACGGCCGACAGTCGCCACAGCAGCGGCAGGTTGGGCGCGATGATCTCTTGCAGCTTGCTGGCCACCGCCAGGTCGTAGATGGCCGGCTCAGGCAGATAGGGGGCAAAGATCTGCTGCATCTGCGCCAGGTCGCCCGAGTCGTAGGTGATGCCGGAGATGCTGAGGAAGCGGCTGGCCGGCCGGCCTTCGGCCTCAGCCTGGCGCGCGGCGGCCAATAAATGGGCCGGCGCGGTGCGCAGGCTGGTGATGGCCTCAGGCGCGGTGGGCCGGCGGTGCTCCAGCGCCTGGCTGGCGATGGTCAGCTCCAGCAGCAGCAGCGGAACCAGCAGCAGCGCGGCGGCCGGCCGGCGCGCCTGCCAGAAAACAATGCCCAGCAGCGCCAGCCCGCTGGCCAGCCAGAAAAGCCAGGTGGGCCAGCCAGGCCAGTGCTGCACCGCCAACAGCGCGGCCAGCGCCAGCAACAGCGCGGCCGCGGCAATACGCCCGCGCCGGCTGATCGCCGTCAGCCGCGGCCAGGCCAGGCGGCCGGGCAGCGCGGCCACGCCATACCCGGCCAGCAGGCTGACGCCAAAGGTATAGAGCAACATCCAGCGGGCCGGGGCGCGGAAGAGATCGAAGCCGGGGACGAGCTTGACCAGCAGATAGTACAGCGGGTTCCAGGCGCCCAGGGCCAGCGCCAGGCCGGCCGCCGCCAGGCCGATGGCCAGGCCCCAGGGGGAGGCCACTGGCCGGCGGCCGGCCGCGTTGCGCCAGCGGGCCACGGCCAGCGCAGCCAGCAGCAGCCCGGCCAGCCCCACATAGCCCACATACTCGCCGTAGGCCGGCGTGGCAAAGCGATCGGCCAGGTTCTCGCCGGTGCTGGGCAACAGGGTCAGCAGCAGGCCGCGCGGCTGCAAGGAGAAGGAGACGGCCTCGCGCCAGGAGAGCCCGCCGCTGCGGATGGAGAGCGCCGAGAGCTCCAGGGTGGGCGCGATCTGCACCGCGGCCAGGAGGAAACCCAGGCCCACCGCGCCCAACGCGGCCAGCAGACGCCAGCCGGCCGCGGCCAGCGCCGGCCGCGCTCCATGGGCCGGGCTGCGCCGCGCGATCCGCCTCAGCCCTGCTGCCAGCGCCGCGCTGGCCGGCCAGGCCGCGGCCAGCATCAGCCCGGCCAGGTTGATGAAGGAGGATTGGGTATGGCCGGCCAGCAGTTGCAGGGCGATGGCCAGCGCCAGCCCGCCCCAGGCCAGCCAGCGCACGGCCGGCCCCGCGCCCGAAGCCAGGCCCGCGGGTGTCAAGCGCCAGCGGGGGAGGCTGGCCTCCAGCAGCACCAGCAGCCAGGGCAGCCAGGCCACAGCGCTGGCCTGGTTGATCTGGCCGGCGCGCGCGCCCAGGTAGCCGCTCAAGCTGAAGGTCAAACCGGCGACCAGCGCGGCCAGCCAGCCCAGGCCGGCCACGCGGCGGGCATAGAGCGCCGCGCCCAGGCCGGCCAGCCAGAGGTGCAGGGCCAGCGAACTCTCCAGGCTGGCGGCCGCGTTCAGCCCCACGAAGGGCCAGTGCAGCGGGTAGAAGAGGGCGGTCTGCGGGTTGGCCAGAAAGGGCGCGCCCAAAAAGAGGTAGGGGTTCCACAGCGGCAGGCGGCCGGCGCGCAGGGCCGCGTTGGCAAAGTCGCGGTAGGGGGTGAAATAGGTGAAGGCGTCGCCGCTGGCCAACACCCGGTTGGTCAACAGCAGCGGCGCATAGACCAGCAGCACGCCGGCGGCCAGCGCCGCCGCCAGCAGCAGCCAGCGCAGGGCCGCGCCGCGCCGGTCTGACTCACGGACCATGGCTGGGCGCTCCCGCCAGAATGGGCTCGATGCTGTACAGGGCGATGGATTCGGCGGCCGGGCTGTTGCTGCCGGCCAAAACGGGGCGCAGCTCCAGGCCAAAGCGGGCCAGCGCAGCGCGCGCGCCGGCCTCATCCTCCCGGCCAGCGGCGAAGGCGATCCACTGGCGCTGCCCCATGCTGGCGCCGGCCTTGCGGGCCAGGTCGGCCGGCTCCTGCCACCAGCGCAGATCCACCGGCGCATTGTACAGATAGAAATTGTAGTGCCAGCCCAGCGCCTGGTGGTAGAGCACTGTCGGGGCCGGCCCAGCCGCGGCCACGCGGGCGGCGGCCTGGGCGACGCCATCGTAGGCGCCGCCGTCGGCCAGCGGCAGCCGGGCCCAGGCGGCCAACTGCGCGGTGGCAAGCAATGCCCCGGCCAGCGCCACGGCCGCGCCGGCTCTGATCCAACGCTGGCCGCGGACAGGACGCAGCGATGGGCCGATGATCTGCCAACTCCACTGCGCGCCGCGCGCGGCCAGCAGCGCCAGCAGCGGAACCAGCGGCAGCGCGTAGCGATCCCAGGCCGCCAGGTTGGTGAGCAGGTGCAGCAGCAGCCAGGCGGCGACGAAGATCAGCAGCAGCCGGTCGAACCAGCCGGACGCGGCCGGCGGCTGCGCATGGCGGCCGCGGCGCAGCCGCCATGCCGCGGCCAGCAGCGCGGCCAATCCCAGCCACAGCGGCCAGCCCAGGGTGTAGCCCAGCAGCTCGCCCCACTGCGCCAGCCGCTGGAGGAGGCTGGCATCCAGCGCCAGGGCGAGGCCGCCGTAGGTCTGGGCGCTGCGTTCCCAGTAGCTGGGCATCCACTGCCAGCGCAGGCTGTCCCACCAGAGCACGGCCACAGCCAGGAGCGCGAAGCCGTTGAGCCAACGCCAGGCCAGACGGGCGGCGCCGGCCGCGCTCCTCCCCTCGACGGGCCGCGGCGCGGCGAAGAAGGCGACCAGCAGCAGGGGCGCCAGCAGCAGCGCCTGCTGCTTGGCGGCGAAGGCCAGGCCAAAGGCGAGGCCGGCCAGGAAGGCGCGTCCGGTCAGCGCGGCCCAGAGGCTGAGCAGCATCCCCAGCACCAGCCAGGGATCGGTGAAGAGTGTGGGAGCCAGGCGCACGGCCAGCGGCGACAGGGCAAACAGCGCCAGCGCCAGCAGGGCCACCGTCGGGCCGTAGACGCGGCGGGCGATCGACCAGAGCAGCGCCAGGCTGCCGGCGCTGGCCAGCAGCGCGGCCAGCCGGCCAATCAAGATCAGGTGCGCAGCCTGCGGCGGGGAGCTGCCGTCGAAGCCGGCCAGACGGAAGAGACCGGCCAGCAGGTAGAGCAGCAGCGGCGGCTTGTCCACATAGACCCCCAGCAGGGCCGGGTCGCTGCCGTCGGCGATGCGCAGGGCCCAACTGGCGTAGAGGGCCTCGTCGGGGTGCAGACCGGGCTGGTTCAGCAGCAGGCCGCGCAGGGCCAGGCCCACGGCCAGGGTCAGCATGACCAGCGCGGCGCGCGTGGCGGGCCTGGCCTGGTGGGGGCTGGGCCGGCATGGCGTTTCTTGGGGCATGGGAAGCAGGGATGCGGTGCGCTGCACGGCAGGTGTCCACCCAAAAGGGGTCAATCGACGAAGCGATAGCGCAGCAGGGCCCAGACAGCCTCGAAAGCGTCCTTCATGCCGATCTTCTTGCCCTCCTGATACTCGCGGCCGGTGTAGGAGATGGGCACCTCGTAGATGCGATAGCCGCGCTTGAGGACCTTGGCGGTGATCTCCGGCTCGATCTCGAAACGCTGGGAGCGCAGGGGGATGGATTTGATCACATCGGCGCGGAAGACCTTGTAGCAGGTTTCCACGTCGGAGAGGATGGCGTCGTAGAGCACGTTGGTCATCAGGGTGATCAGCTTGTTGGCGATCATGTGCCAGAAGAGCATCGCCTTGCGCGGGCCGCCCAGGAAGCGCGAGCCATAGACCACATCGGAACGGCCTTCGATGATCGGCTGGATCAGCTTGGGGAAATCGCGCGGGTCATACTCCAGATCGGCGTCCTGGATCAGAAGGATGTCGCCGCTGGCCGCGTTGATCGCGGTGCGCACGGCTGTGCCCTTGCCCTGGTTGTGGGGGTGCAGAACCACCACCAGGTCGCCCTGGGCTTCTTCTTCGCGCAAAATGGCCTGCGACCCGTCGGTCGAGCCGTCGTCCACCACGACGATCTCTTTCTCGATGGGCGCCGACAGCTCGGCATAAAGCGGCTGGTCAAACGTCAGATCCACGGTGCGCACCCGATGCAGGATCTCCCGCAGGGTAGCCTGCTCGTTGTAGACCGGAATCAGAATGGAGACTTTCACAGATCCTCCTTGGGCTGGCCGCGGCCAGAAAACATGGTAAAGCGCCGGTCGATGGCCAGCGCATGGGTTGGATTATAGCCCAGCCCGGCCCAGATGGCAAAGCTGATCTTGTGACTGCCCTGCTTGTGTGCTACAATGGCCTTGTTTGCGACGTGCGGGGTCTCAGCACGCTATCAATTACCTTCCCTGGAGCGAAATCATGGAATCACCGGAAAGCCTTCCCCAGGCGTCCACACCGCCGCGGCCTCCCACCGGACTGAGTTTCGGCGACGGCTTTCAGTTCGGCTGCGGCTTTTTTGTGGCAGGCTTGATCGTCAACGTGATCCTGGCGCTGGCGCTGGCGCTGCTGGCGCTGGTGTTCTCGGTGAGCGGCATCGGCCTGCTCTCCAACCTGCTGGGCTGAGAGCGGCCGCGAAAAGAGGGTGGCAACTGCTCAGCCAGCGGGTGCGAACAGGTTGATTTCGATACGGCGGCCTGCTCAATCAACGTGTTCGCACCCGCGGCTGAGCAGTTACAAGACAACGGCCTGTCCGATGGACAGGCCGTTGTCTTTGGCCAACGTGGCGCCAGGCTACTGCGGCGCGGTCATCTGATGGGCCAGGATGATGGCGTCGGCCACCTCGCGCATGGACTTGCGGCTGTTCATGCTGATGCGCTGGATGTTGCGGAAGGCCTCCTGCTCGCTCATGCCGCGATGATCCATCAGGATGCCCTTGGCGCGATCGACCACGATGCGGGTCTCCAGGCGTTCCTCCAACCGGGCCGCCTCGCGGGAGATCTCCTGATATTCGTTGAAGCGCGCCAGCACCACCTCGATGGCCGGCAACAGGTTGGCCTCATCGAAGGGCTTGATGACGTAGCCGGAGACGCCGGCCGCCGCGGCCCGCTCCACCAGATCCCGCTGGCTGTAGGCTGAGAGCAGCAACACCGGCGCGATCCCCTCTTCGGTCAGGATGCGGGCGGCCTCGATGCCGTCCATGTCCGGCATGCGGATATCCATGATCAACAGGTCGGGCTTGAGCTCGCGGGCCAAGTGTACCGCGCTGCGGCCGTCGCCCACATCGCCCACCACCAGGTACCCCAGATTGGTGAGCATCTCGCGCAGGTCCTGACGAATGAGCGCCTCATCGTCGGCGATTATGATGCGTTTGCGTTCCATGATGAGTAACCTCCAGGGAGGACATTGTGTAAACCACCACGAGTATACGTCAGGTTGGGCTGGCTGGCAATTTGTGCAGCCCAGGACTCACGACTGGCGGGCTCAGCCGGCGCCGCGCGCCTCTTTGGGGAAACGAATCACGACGCGCGTGCCTGGGTCGGCGCGCGCCATGGTGAACTGGCCTTTCAGATCGCTTTCCACCAGGGTGCGTACGATGGTCAGCCCCAGGCTGCTGGGCGCGCCGCCGTCGGCCGGCTCGGCCAGGCCAATGCCGTCGTCGAGCACCTCGATGATCACCTGATCCCCTTGGTCGGTCAGTTGCAACAGCACGTTGCCCTGCTCCCGTCCGGTGAAGGCGTGCTCCAGGCAGTTGAGCAGCAGTTCATTGATCACCAGCGCACAGGCGGTGGCCTGCTGGCTGGGCAGGTGGATCACCGGCCCCTGCACCCGCAGCGCGATCTGCTTGTCCGGCGCCAGGGCGGCGCGCTGGGTTTGGGTGACAATGCGCTGGCAGACATCGCGGATGTTGATGGCCTGATCGTCGTCGTGCGAGAGGAATTCATGGATCACCGCCACGGCCAGGATGCGGTTGACCGCCTCACTCAACTGCGTCTGCACCTCGGAATCGGCCGAGCGGCGGCTCTGCATGCGCAAAATCGAGGCCACGGTCTGCAAGTTGTTCTTGACCCGGTGATGCACCTCCTTGATCATGGTCGATTTGACGTGCAGCTCCAGCGCCTTCTCCCGCTCCTCGGTTTCGTCGTGTACCATGATCAGCGCGCCGCGCGGGGTGCTCCTGGGGCTTCTGGAGCCAAAGGGCCAGCGGGACACGTCCGCGCCCCACAGCGGCACGACCTTGCGCGTCCAGTAGCGGCTGCCCTCCAGCACCTCGTGCTCCTGGCAGGCGCGGCTTTGCATGGCCTCCCGCACCAGCAGCTCATCCTTGGTGTTCAGGTCGCCGATATGCTTGCCGTGCAGATCGGTGAGATAGCCCAGCCGGCGGTAAAGGTTGTTGGCGATCCCGCTGAGGTAGCGGATGGTCAGGCTCTGATCGACGTAGAGGATGCCATCCCATTCGCCGAAGGGGCTGAGGGACTGCGCGCTGGCCAGCTCGCCGGCCAGCGTCATCTCCTGCAGCCAGCCCACGGCGGCGCGAAAGGAATCGTGCCGGCGGCGGTGGCGTTCCCAGGCGATGAGATTGGTCTCGATTTTGAGCACCGCGATGGTCTGGCCGGCGCTGTTGGCGATGGGCAGCACCTGCACCACAATCGGTGTGCCCTCGCTCAGCAGATTGCGGCGAAATTCGGGGGTGCGGCGGCCCTCGCGCAGGCCCACGGCCACCCGCGGGTAATCCTCCAGCGCCAACGATCGGCCCACCCAAGAGCTGCGGTAGAGCGAAGCAATCGAACGGGGAAAGGCCTGGGCAATGACCAGGGCGGCATCCTCCCCCTGCGGGATCAGCAGAGAAATGTCCGCGCGGCTGACATCGGCCGCCAGCGACATGCCACACTCCACCCGCGCCAACAGCGACAGCTCATCGGCTGCAAAGCGATCGCGCCAGGCAATCGGCTCGGTTACGTCCATAGGTGTAGAGGCGACCTACCTGCCGCATCAAAAAAAAGGCCGACGGCGCACTTGCCATCGGCCCGAGAATACTACCGAGTCAAGTCAGCGACCCGTGATTGTTTGTTGGTCGGGGCGAGAGGATTTGAACCTCCGACCTCTTGAACCCCATTCAAGCGCGCTACCAATCTGCGCCACGCCCCGAGACAGTCAAGATTATAGCACGGAGGGGGGGATTGAGCAAATGTCGGGGTCAAATGAACTCAACCCAGGCGGCTGCCCACGAAATCGCGCCGGCCGCGCACGAATTCCAAGCCAGGCAACGCGGCGCGGCCGGCCAACTGCACCTCCTCCAGCCTCACCCACCCCTCGCCCGCGGCCACCAACAGCGCGCCGTCGTCCAGCGTCACGCGGCCTGGCTCCTCATTGGCCGGCCCTGGCAGCGCCGCGGCGCGCAGCAGACGGAGCTGCTGGCCCTGCCAGGTGGCGCTGGCGGCCGGCCAGGGGTTGAAGGCGCGCACCGCGCGCACGATCTCCCCGGCCGGGCGCGTCCAGTCGATCTGGCCCTGCTCCTTGCGCAGCGGCCGGCAGGCGGTGGCCAGGCTGGCATCCTGCGGCTGGGGGGTGATCTCGCCGGCCAGCCAGCGCGGCAGGGTCGCGGCCAACAGCTCGGCGCCCTGCTGGGCCAGCCGTGCGGTCAGGGAGCCGCCCGTGTCGTGGGGCCCGATGGCCAGCGCCGCCTGGGCCAGGATCGGCCCGGTGTCCATGCCGGGGTCCATGCCCATGATGGTGCTGCCGGTGACCTGGTCGCCGGCCAGGATGGCGGCCTGCACCGGCGCCGCGCCCCGCCAGCGGGGCAGCAGCGAGGCGTGGACGTTGATGCAGCCGCGCGGGGGCAGCGCCAGCACGGCCGGCCGCAGGATCTGGCCATAGGCCGCCACCACGATCAGGTCGGGCTGCACCTCGGCCAGTTGGGCCATGGCCTCGGGCGCCTTGAGCGAGGGCGGCTGCAAGACCGGCAGGCCATGCTGAAGCGCCAGGGCCTTGACCGGCGATGGCTCCAGTCTGCGGCCGCGGCCGGCCGGGCGGTCCGGCTGTGTCACCACCGCGGCCAGCTCATAGCCGTCCCGCAGCAGCGCGGCCAGCGTCGGGACCGAGAAGTCGGGGGTGCCCATGAAGATCACACGTGTCATGTTCGAGAACCTCTGTGGAGTCAATTGGGAAGTCGTCAGCCGGTCGTTCAGAAACCGGGTTTTTCTCGTGCGGGCATGGTTTTCGTCTGCGCAACGGCCTTTCA
>JACSRL010000847.1 GCA_014879765.1 Anaerolinea sp.
CGGTGGCTCCACGGGCGGCGGCACCGCCTTCACCCGCCTCTTCCGCAACGGCGCCAACATCCAGGACAATGGGCCGGTGAACAACTCGCTCCAGGACTGTCTGTATGACGCGGGCAGCTACACCTATCAACTGCAGGCCTTCAACGTGGCCGGCGCCATGGTGTCGCAGGATGCGGCGATCAACGTGCGCCAGCCGCAGCCGACCAACACGCCGGTTCCGCCGCTGGCCGGCTCGTGGAGCGCCTCGCTGATCGGCGGCCAGCCGACGGTACCTGGAACCATGGTCACCGCCAACTTCAGCGGCGGCCAGGTGACGGGCAGCGGCGGCTGCAACAACTACACCGCCAGCTTCTCCACCAACGGCAACAACGTGACCATCAGCTATCCCATGGCTGGCCAGATGGCCTGTGCGCCGGAGGTGCTGGACCAGGAGACCCGCTACTTCCAGAACCTGAGCCGCGCGGCCACCTATGAGATCAGCGGCAACAATCTGACGCTGCGCGATGGCGGCGGGGCGGTGGTGGTGGTCTTCGGCCCAGGCATCACACCCTTCTAAACTGAGCGTCCGGAAACATGCAACGAAACGCCCACATGGTCCCGCCTGCAACGGTTCCATGTGGGCGTTTCAACAGGCGCGTGTTGCACCTTTTCTGCTACTTGTGGAGTATTGTACGTCTCATTGCTTTGTGTTATCATTGGATCGATTGATCGATCTGACCACAAGCCCCGTCAGGTGCCGGGCACTTGCGCTTGACCTACGCGAAGTGCCCGGCACCTACGGCTGAGCAGTTACCAGAAACCGGGTTTTTCTCGTGCGGGCATGGTTTTCATCTGCGCAACGACCTTCCATGGCGCCATGACCTTGATCTGCAAGACAAAACCCGGTTTCTAATGCCAAGCCTGAGCAGTTACGCTGCCAAACCCTTTTTCCCCAGGAGACCGTGCTATGTCCGCGAACAAGAATGAACACATCGTGATCGCCTTCTTTGCCAGCCGGGAGGCCGCTGAGACCGCCATGGATGCGCTGAAGGACTGGGATCACGCCAACAAGGAGATCAAGCTGGGCGCCATCGGCCTGGTCTTCAAGGAAGATGGCGAGATCAAGACCGTCGCCCCGCGCCGAACCGGCCGGGGCGTCGCCGTGGGCGCCATGTTGGGCGTGTTTGCGGCTGCGCTGGGGCCGGTGGGACTGATCGGCGCGGCCCTGGGCGGCGGCGCTCTGGGCGGCGTGCTGGGCGCGCTGTTCAAGAAATCGGTCGATCTGGATGAGGCCGCGCTGCAAGAGATGGCTGCCCAGTTGGACGCCGGCAAGTTCGGCGTGGTGGTGGCGGTGGACGAGCACGAAATGACGTCGACGGCCGCACAACTGGCCAATGCCGGCGGCTCGGTGCAACAAATCGTGGTGCCCACCGACGCCCTGGCCGAGGCCATGGAAGCGGCGCCCCACGAGTATCAGTCGGGCTTCGAGTCCCGGCGCGAGGATCTGGACGCCGTGCAGACCGTGGCCCCCGGTTCGGTCACCCCGCTGATGTAGAGGCGCCGGGCACTTGCGCTTGACTTCATAGTGTGAATTGGGTGTGTTCAAAGTGCGTTGACACCCCAGACTTCGGACGGCAAAGCCGGCCGGTTGAAGCCACGCCAGGTTCCTGACGGCAAATTAGCTTCGCTCGTAGGATTCGGCCGGTGCGGCGCCGTTCGAAGTCTCGTCGGTTCGGTTCACTGCTTGCAGAAAGCCAGGCAGTGACTATAATAGGTCTACCTCGTA
>JACSRL010000196.1 GCA_014879765.1 Anaerolinea sp.
GGTCGGCGTGGCGGTGACCTGCGCGCCCGGCAGCGGCGCGGTCGGCGTGGCGGTGACCTGCGCGCCCGGCAGCGGCGCGGTCGGCGTGGGCGTGGCGGTGGCGGTTTCCATGCCACGGGTCGGCGTCGGCGTATCTGTGACGATCTCCACGCCGCGTGTCGGCGTCGGAGTTGCCGTGTTGGTTGGCGTGGACGTCGGCGTGTGCGTTGGCGTCGGAGTTGCCGTGTCGGTCGGCGTGGAGGTGGCCGTGCGCGTGGCAGTGTTCGTCGCTGTCGGTGTCGGGGTTGCCTCGGACACGCGCAGCTCGATGATCACCTCCTGGAAATTGCCGCGCACCTGGTTGATGCCGTCCGAATAGACGACCACGGCGATGACCTGCCCCGGCCCCGGGATGAACGTTGCGTTTTGATCGGCCGCCGCCGCCATGGCCGCTGCCGCTTCGCTCAGCGGCAGCTTCGGATCGCTCTGACCCAGCAGCCGCCACAGGGCCGCTTGCACCTCCGGCGCGCTGCCCTGCTTATGGTTGATCAGATAGTTGATCTTGCCCCACGGCATCCGCTGCACGTCATCGGGCATGTTGGCGTCGTAGCTCGAGTACAGCCGCGCCCGCGTGCCGCCGGCGGTGCGCTGGCCGGCTTCGATGCACCAGGCCGGATACACGCCATCGCGCACATCGAAGCCCACGCCGACGCCCCTGAGTGTCAGGTCCAGCGCGGCCCCCAGGCGGCTTTCCATCCACGGCCCGTAGATCGCGCTCACCCGTTGCCCCGGCAACCTGAGGACAGGCGGGGCGGCGGGGGTTGGGGTTGCTGTCGCCCCCGGCAAGCGCAGCACCTGCCCGGTGTAGAACGCAGCCTGCGGATATGCTGCCCGGAGCGCAGCCTCCGAAAAACCGGTGCGCGCGGCGATCGTCGCCCAGTTGTCGCCCGGCTGGACCACATACAGGCCGCCCCCAGAAGGCGGGGGCTCCTGCCCCAAGCCGTTGGCAGGCAGCATGAGCAGACCCGCGGCCAGGATCAGGCCGAGCAGGATAGCGCGTCGTGCTTTCATGGCTGCTCAGTGCGTGTCATCGGTTGGGTCGGTTGGGGCCAGGCTGGCCGCTATGGAGTCTGGAGTTTGCTCATCTCGCCGATCACCGCCTGCTTGAAGCCGCCGCTGTCGTACTTGGCCGTGTAACGCAGGTGGATGACGACGTCAGTGATGCTGCTCCGGTCGAAGCCCTCCGGCGCTTTGGTGATCTCCAGCCGCCAGGCCGACACCGCGCCCGTTCCCTCGAAGGGGAAATAGCGGTTGTCGAAGAAGAAGTCCAGCGCGAACATGCCGTCGTCGCCTTCCTCATCGTCGATTCTGGAGATGGCCACCTGCTGGTTGGCGCGCCAGTTGGTGCGCAGGACGTTGGCGTCCGGCTGATCGGCGCCGCCGACGCCCATCAGGTAGCGCACCGCGTCGATGTTGGGCTCCAGCAGCGTGCGGCTGCCCAGTTGGATCAACGTGGCGTACAGGCTGTCGTAGGGGCTGACCGCGCTGGCGGTCTTGATGGAGACGCCGATGGTTTTGATCATGCGGGCGTAGTGGCCGGGGAAGTCCCGGTTGAAGAGCGTCTCGCCCAGCTGCAAGTCGGTCTTGCCGCTGCGGATCAGCTCGGCCAGCGCCTCGGGCAGCGAACGCTGCATGGAGATCTGCTTTTCGATCTCCTGGAAGCGGCTGTCCTGGTTGAGGTGCGCCTTCTCCATGCGGTCCAGCTCCAGCAACAGCGACTGGCCAGCCAGCAGCCCTTTCTTCAGGCTGTCCCAGTGGCCGAAGCTGATGAAGCTTTGCGTCGTCGGCAGCTCGAACTGCAGGGCCTTCTCGGCCGACTTGGCGCACTCGTAGGCCAGCTTGTAGGCCTGGAAGTGGAGTCCGGAAAGGCGGCTGACCATCCAGGTGTAGAGATCCTGATTGCTGAACTTGCTGCGATAGAACTCAGCCGTATCGTTGTTCTGCTTGATCTCATTGGTGTGGATGATGAGCTGGTGTCGGGCGATCTCCAGTTGCAGGCCGGCGATAGCCAACTGCTTGTCGATCTCCTTCAGCTCGTGGCCGGCAATCCTCTTTTCGAATGCCCACTCGGCCGCGCGCCGTTCATTCTCAGCGACCTTGGCAGCGATCTCAGCGCCGTCGTCCAGGGCCGTTGCGGCTGCATCCAGGCCCTCGGCCACCATCCCGGGGATGGCGTCCACGACGCTGCCGCCAAAGGTGATGGTTGCCGTCGGGCTGCCGCCGAAGCCCGCACCGCCGATCTCGGCATCCGGTATTCCGCCCGTGGCCTCCTTGATGACTTTGGCGACACCCGCCCCCACCTTCAGGGCGAGTGCGACACTTTTCAGGGCCAGCCATGCATGCTCGCCGGCGATCAGGCCGTTCGCGATCAGGCGGTCGAAGTGGTCGAAACGCGCCTGGATGCTCTCCTTGCTGATCTGAAGCCCCTCGATGGTCTCCTCGGCGATCTTCAGTTCCCTCTCCAGAATGGCCCTGGACAGATTGAGATCCTCTTCATCCTGGACATTCTGCAAGATGGCCAGCGCCTGCGCATCCTTCTTTTCCAAGGCGTCCAGCAGGGCTGAGCCCAGGTCGCTGACCGCGGAGGCGACCTCCTTGGCGCGCTGCCACATGATGGTGAAGCGGTAGTGCGGCACAGGGACGTTCAGATCGGAGAGCACGCTGCCCAGGTCGCGGCCGCCGGCCACCGCTCGCACCAGGTCCATCGGGTTGATGGGCGGCTGGAAGAGGGCCAGTTGGCGGAACGTGCCTTCGATGTTCAGGCTGTGCCGTATCTTGTAGAGGCGATCCTCGACCCGGTCCCAGTAGCCCATGAACTGTTCGTTTTCCACGATGCCGAAGTCGGTGACGATCGCGTTGTTGGGCGTTGCGGCCGCCGGAGCGGCCGGCGCGGACGCGGCCCGCCGTCGATCCAGTTCGACGATGAAATCGGGCAGGCCGGCCTCCCGGGCCAGCACCTCCTCCAGCGTCCCGATCGGCCGCAGCTCCTTGATCGTCTTGGACTTGGGCCGCGCGCCCAGCAGGTTATAGGCCAGCACGTAAAGCTGCGCGGCCTCGTTGATCGATTCCCTGGTGTCCTGGCCGAACAGGTTGTCGCCCCAGTCCAGCAGGTTGTCGATGTACTTCATGACGACCGCCTTCTGGTAGGCGTTGATGCGCAGCCGGGCGATGGCGTGTGGATCGAACGGATCCTGGCGGTACTCCTCCAGCGCCTCCTGGTTGGCCAGCATCTGGCGCAGCGTTTCCAGCGACAGGTTGCGGAAGGGCCGGAACTGCCAGTAGCGGTCGTTGCCAACGCCGGCCTCCTTCGATTCGATGACGGTCGGGTTGAAGATGGTGTGATACCACCGCTGCGCATCGGCGAAACGCTGGTTGGTGTTGAGCTGATTGGCGATGAAGAAGGGGATGTGGAAGAAGATCTCGCGGTAATACAGCCCATACGCGCCGTCGAAGTCGATGCCGGTCCTCACCTTTCCGGTGGCTTGATCGTAGCCAGGGGGAATCACGCTCGCGCGGTTTGGCGCGTAGGTTTGCTCGAAGTCGATCTCGCTGCGCTCCTGCGCCTTCAGGCTGAGCAGAGAATCGATGCCGCCTGCAAACAGGTCCTGGCTCAGATCATGCACCACGAAGGTGCTCAACCGCGTGAACTCCACTCGGAAACCGCTCCACGGGTTGCTCGCCCGGGCAGCCAGCGCCTCGTCGAGCTCGAAGTGCATGGTGTAGGGCTGAGGGTTGCCCGCCGTGTTGGCGCCGGGAATCGCCTTGAGGCGCTCCGTCGCGGTCTTGAGCGGCTGCTCGCCGATGAACTTGATCAGGAACTGCTCGTCGCCCGCATCCAGGACGTACCAGCCCGGCTGGTTGTTGACGTCGATGAACGATGCGTCGAAGCTGGAAATCGCGTGCAACAGCGTGTGCGCATCGTCGATTATGGTGCGCCGCACCTCTTGAATGCCCAGCGTCGCCAGGAAGGCCTGGATCTGCTCGGGGTCGTTGGCGTTGACCGGCACCACGCCGAAGGCTGACCAGATCGCGATCATGGCTCGGAACTGCTGGAACTCGGCCTCGGTCAGCGCATAGTTGCGGTTGGCCGCGCTGATGACCCAGTTCTTGATGTCGGACCGGAAGCGGCTCAACGTCGACTGCTGGCCGGCGGCATAGTCGTTGATGCTGAACTCGGGCGTCTCCAGCACGTAGAGCCGCTTTTCGGCCAGGTCGAGATCGTAGGAGGCTGGCGTGCCCGGCTGGACCTCAAGCGTCATGTTGAAGTTCTCGTCGGTCTGCAAGGTGTTGCGGATCCCCTTGCGGATGTCCTTGCCCCACAACAACAGGATGCGCTCTCGCTCCGCCGGCGGCTCAGGCGCGCTGACGCGCTGCAGATTCAGCGCAGGACTGGAGGGCTGAATGTTCAGGTTGGCTTTCTCAGGTCGGTCCAGGCCGATGTGGAACAGGCGTTGGGCCAGGCTGGTGGTCTTGCGCTGGTCCCGGTCGGCCATGAGCTCGGCGGCGCTGCGCACCTGGCCCCACAGGCGGAACTCGCTCATCTGCGTCGTGTAGTGTGATGGGACGTCCTTGTCCTGGCCAATGGTCAGCGCGCTTCGCTCGCTGAAGACGCGCGCCGCAAAGGCCGGATTCCCGCTCTTGCTTTGGCCATCGATCAGCAGGTCCAGCGCGTAGAGATCCTTGTCGTAGTCGTAGCGCAGGGTCACGGCGATCTGTTGCCAGCGGTCGTAGCTCACGGTCGTCTGCGCCACGGTCTGGCTGCCGATGGCAACGCTCAAGGCGAGATCGTGGGTTTGCCACTTGGGCGCGGCCACGGCAGCATCCAGAGCCTGTTGCGCCGCATTCAGCCGATCGCGCGCCGCTGCCAGCTCAGCATTGGTCGCTGCGGGGTTGCTGCGCGCGGCCAGCGCGGTGGCCACGCTCTCGGCAGCCAGCTGCGCCAGGCGGGCGGCGCCCACATCGGGCGCACCGGGGATGGGGCTGACGTTGTCCGTGACCGTGATCGAGAAGTCCTCATCGGATTTCAGAAGATCGGTGCCGCTGCGCTTGTTGTCGTAGGTGACCAGGCGCAGCGGCTGCCCGGCCGGCTGCTGTTCGGCGGTGACATCCAGGCGCTTGACCTGGAAATTGGCCAGAAACGACCAGGTCATCTGATCCATGTCCATCTCTGGCGCTGTCACCCGCAGCTCTGTGGCCTTCGGCTGGCCTGCCACGATCTGCAACACCTTGACCGCATCCTCTGGCGTGACGGTCTGCGGTTGAGCAGGCGAGAACAGAGTTTCGAGCGAGCGCTGCAAGTAGGGCCGCTGCCATTCAGGGCGGATGATCTCGTGCTTTTCCAGGTGTCGCCCCAGCTCCATGAAGAGTTGCGGCTGCACCCAGTCCCCGGACAGGTTCATGTAGGTGTACCTGATGGCAGTCTTGAAGACGTCGACGTTTTCCTCCTCGCGGATCTGTGTGCCGGCGACGTTGACCTTGAGCTTGTAGCCCTCGGCGTCCCGTTTTTCCTTCGGCGTCCAGAAGTCCGCCTTCACCGGGCGCGACTCGACGATCTTGGTGAACTCCACCCAGAAGATGAAGAGGCGGTTGAAGGCGAAAACCGGGGTGGCGAAATCGGCCTCGATGCTGATATCGATCTTTTTCCAGGGCGTCCAGCGCCGGCCATCGACGTGCTGGCGCAGATAGTAGACCTTGGGATCGGTGCGCGTCCGGCCCAGCAGGTGGAGCGTGCCGGCCTCCTTTTTTCCCTCGAAATAGCTGCCGACGATCTTCAGATTGGCCACTTCGGCGAACTTGTCCAGGTAGCGCACATAGACCTGTTCCACCAGGTCGGCGTTGATCTCACCTTGCAGGAGATCCTGCTCCAGTTCCTTGAAGAAGGGCGTCTTGGTCTCGCGCAGCTCCGGCTCGATGTAGTTCTCCGGGTAGAGAAAGACCTTGCGGTTGGCCTCCCAGACGCGGTAGTTCTTCATCCACTGCCACTGGTCGACCGGCGCCGACGCCGGGTCGATGCCGCGCTCCAGGTTCATCATGCAGCGCTGCACGTAGTGCTGCAAGGAGGCAATCGCCTGCACCATGCGCGAGGTGTCCACCTCGCTGCCGGTCTGCACGTCCAGCAGCAGATACTCGGAGAGCACGTCCGGGCTGCGCCGGCCGGCGAAGTCGGGCGAGATGGCCAGCATGGCCTGCCCCAGCAGCGCAGCGCGCGTCTGCACCGCCAGCCGGTCGTGGATCGGCCGCTGCACCCGCGCCCACTGCTGGTCGTCGTAGTGCGAACGCACGATCTCCAGCAGGTTGGCCGCCAGGCGCGCGTAGAAGTCATAGCTGAGGTCGGCGGTTTGGGCGAGATGCGTCGTGAAGAACTCCACGTCCACGTGCAGCGTCGCGGCCAACTCGAACATCGTCCGCAGGCGTTCCAGCCCCGCCAGGCGGTTGCCGGCTATCTCCGTCGCATAGAAGTCCAGCAGCGAACGACACTGGCGTTGGTCCCAGCCTGTCAGTCCGTAGATGGCATCCGCGGCCGTCGCGCGGTCGTTGCCGTCGACGCTCAGCAGCTTGAGCAGCTTGCCCTGGGTGTCGCCAAAGGTCGTCTTGAGGCTGGCGAAGCGATAGAGGCTGGTCAGGTCGGCCAGGTCCGGGCGCAGGATGTTGGCGACGCTGAAGCGCGCCGGCTCCTCGACCAGCGCCTCGATCTCGTCCACGCTCAGGCCGAACTGCCCGGCCAGGAAGAGGATCTTGCTCAACCGATAGAGATAGCCGCCGGGCCGGCCGGTGAGGCTGGCCGGGAGCGCCTGCCGGTCGCCCTGAACTGCAACGATGATATCGAACAGTTGCTTGAGCGCGGCGCGGCCGGCCAGTTGCCGCTGCGCTTCGGCCGCCAGCACCGCTGCAGCGCCCGGCTTTCCAGCGCCGGGCGCTCCCAGGTGGCGCAGGACGGCCAGCGTGCGATCCGGCGTCGCGCCCACCAGATTGGACAGCCCGGCCAGTGTCGCAGCCGCGAGCCCGTCGCGCAGTTGCAGCAGCCTGGCGGCCAGGTCTGACTGAATCTTGCGCGCCCGCTCCAGCCCCTCACGGATCAGCAGGAGCTCGCCGGCTTTGGCGGCCGGGAAGAGCTGCTGAAGCCGTTTGTCGCTGAAGTCGCCCCTGGTGGGATCCAGCAGCACCTGCCCCTGGTCCAGCACCAGGCCGCTGGCCGCGATCAACTGGCTGGCTGTGAGCTGGTCGAGCTGCTCCTGCGTCAGCCGGGCATAGGCGGCCTGGCTCAGATTGAGCTCCGGCTTCTTTGCATCCCCCGGATCGCCGGCTTGGGCCAGGTAGACCAGCTTCTCGAACTGCGCCGGCGGCGCGTAGTCCGGCCGCACCGCTCCCTGGCTGTCCACGATGCCCAGGTTGCCCGGTTGCATGAGCTTGAAGAGGCCGGCCGATGCCAGCTCCCCGATCTCGGCGGTGACAAAGGTGTTGGGCCGCGCCAGAATATCGCCCGATTGCCGGCGCAGGCTGTCGGCCTGGTCGCGTATCGCCGCGTCGGTGTAGGGAAAGGCGACCCGCGCGCTCTCGCGGTCGTTGGCCAGAAAGTCCAGCTCGAAGACGTCGATGCCGGTGCGCTGCATCCAGCCGGCCCGCTCGGACACCTTCACGAGGGTGTCCAGCGAGTCGACGCGGGCAACGTTCATCAACGCCAGCAGACGTTCGAACTCGACCACACCCAGGCCCAACAGGCCGGGCAGCCGCGCCAGCCGGTACAGGTTGGTCAGGTACAGCCCGTCCAGCTCGATCAGGGTTTCGTCCGGGCCGCTCAGCGTGGTCACCAGCAGGTTCAGCGCGTCGTGCGAGATGCGCAGCGCGCCCATCAGGCGGCTGCGGATCTGGCGGCTTCGTTCCTGGTCCGTCGCGCCGCTCATGTCCCAGCGCAGCGGCTGGTCCATGTGGAAGGGCCAGGGCTGGAAGACGCCGCCGGCCGGGTTGAAGGTGTCGTCCCACAGCGTCCGGCCATCCGCGCGGCCGGTGTGGCGGATCTCATGCCAGAGCGCGGTCAGCCGGTCCATGGGCAGGCGATAGCGTTCCATCAGCCGCTTGAGGTTGGCCAGCCGGCCCAGCCCATCCTCGTCCAGGCGCGAGCGCGGCATGGCGCTGGCTGGCGTCGCGCCGATCTCCTGGACGCGCGCGGGGGGCGTCAAGCGGCCGTCGTGCCCCCGGCCTGCCAGATCGGGAACGCGGCCGTCGACCACGCCGGCGAACTGCCACCACAGATCGAGCCCGGCGGCGCTGTCCGCCGGACGGAGCTGGCGATAGCGATACACTGCCAGTTGGCGCTGCGTGCGGGCCGTGGTCCAGGTGCGCAGGTCGAGGATCTGGCCGGCGAAGAGCGCCGCGTCGACTGGGCTGGCAGCGGTCGCGTCGTGCGCACCGCCGGCCGCCGATCCCGGCTGGCTGCTGCCCCCGCCCGCGGCCTCGGCTGCCGGCGCGGCCGGGGCCGCGTCGCCAGCCGGATCGGCCGGCCAGCGCGCGGCCAGCCCCCTCTCTGTGCCTGGCAGCCGCTGGCTCATCCCGGCGCGAATTTGCTCCGCCGTGCGCACGTGATCCCAGAAGCGCACCTCGTTGAGCTTGCCATGGAAGGCCTCATTCGGGTCGAGCTCGCCGCCGGGCCGGTCCTGTTCCTGGCCAAAGACCAGGCTGCCGCCGGCGGGAACCGGCCGTCCACGCGAGATCTTGCCGTTGTAGACCGGCTGACCGTCCTTGTAGACGTGGATCTGCCCATCGCTGGCCTGCCAGGTCACGGCCACATGCTGCCAGCGGTTCGGGGTCAGCGACGCCACGCCGCTGGCGCTGATGCGTTGCTCGTTGATCACCACGGTCAGCTCGCGGTGGCCATAGAGGTAGAGCACGAAGGCGTTGTCGTTCTCCTTGCTGGCCGCGTAGGAGATCGGGCTGCCCTGATAGCGCGAGATGTTGGGGTTGATCCAGCACTCGACCGTAAACGCTTGCGCGGGGAAGGGGAAGGGCTGCTGCGGCTTGCCCAGCGGGATCGCCGTCTTGTCCAGCACGTCGGGCGTCAGCGGCGGCGCGGCCGACGGCGGCGCGGGATCGGGGGCCAGGGGCGGCGCGGGCAGCGGCGCGGGCGCCGGCGCGTCGATCATCGTGTCGTCGTGGAACAGGATCGCGCCGCCGGCCCGGCCCAGCGCGAGGTGGCCCGAACCGCGCGCCAACTGCGCCCCCACCCCGTCGTCGACCAGCTTGCCGTCCAGGTAGGCCTGGAACGAGCCGTCGCGCAGCTCGTCGCGGCCGTCCAGCACGATGGCCGCGTGGTGCCATTTGCCGGAGCGCACGCGGTCTGTGCTCAGCCACGTCCCGGGCCAGTGTCCCCAGGCCTTGCCGTCGGCCAGCCGGCTGTAGCCGCCGTAATAGAGCCTGCCATCGAACAGGTAGATGGCCAGACCCTGCTGGTCATCCCCTTCGTGGAAGATGACCTGTTTGCGCCGCGAGATGCGTACATCGTCGGCCTTGAACCAGAGCTCGACGGTGCGACGCAGGCACGGCCCCGCGCCGGCCGTCGCCGTCCATTGCACCAGGCCCCCTGCGCCCTGGCCGTCGAAGACCACGGCCGGCCGCTGCGGCCGGAAGAAGCCCTGGCCAAGGCTGTCGGCCAGCAGGTCCGGGCTGACCCAGGCCGGCGCATGGCTCAGGCTGGCCTGCTCGTTGAACGGCCGGTAGGCCAGCAGCTTCGGTTCCACGCCGGTCAGGCGGCGGAAGAGCAGCGCCTGGATCTCCCCCTCCGTCCGGGCGACCGACCAGAGCCGCAGCTCCTTAACCAGCCCGCGCAGGCCGGCCTTGCCAAGCTGGCTGAGCCCCACGCGTGCCGCGGCGAGACTGAGCGTGGCGGCCGAGGTGTAGGCGCGCTGCTCCGCCAGCCGGCCGTTGACAAACAGCGCAAGGCTCTGGCCGGCGCGGTCGTAGACCACCGCCACGTGTGCCCAGGCGTCCCGGTCGAAGCCGAAGTCGAACGGCTGCGTGGCCGGATCGTTGCCGGCCAGGGTGACGGCGAGCCGGTTGCCCTGCCAGCCCAGCCGCACAGCCTGGTCATTCTGCTCCCACAGCGTCATCTCGCCGTCGAAGGCCGCGGGCCGGACCCAGGCTTCCCAGGTGGCGGCCTCCACGGTCGCAGCCGGCGGCAGCTCCACCTCGGCGTAGTCGTCCACGCCGTCCAGCTTGAGCGCGGCCGGGTCGAACAGCCCGGCGTCCTGGGCCGGGTCGGCCAGGGCCGGCAGGGCGAAGGCCGGCGAGGGGTCGTGCAGCACGGGCCGGCGCGCGGCCTCGATGCCGCCCAACCGCAGAGCGTTCTCGTTGGGCGGCGACTGGTCGGCGGTCGTGTCCCCCCTGTCCTCGTCGAACGGCCAATAGCCGATCAGGTCGGCGGTCAGCTCCGGCTGCTGGAAGCGGCCGCCTGCGATCTGCTGGGCGCTGCGAACGCCGCGCCACAGCCGCAGGTCGCGCAGTTGGCCGTCGAAAACCTGTCGGGCTGGCGCGCCGGCGGCCAGATCGACCCCCCGCCCCAGCTCCAGACTGGCCCCGTGCAGCGCGATCGGCTCGGCCGCGGTCGCCCCGCCATCCTGCTGGCCGTTGACGTAGAACAGAACGCTCTTGCCGTCGATGCTGACCGCGACGTGCGCCGTCTGGCCGGCCGTGAGCG
>JACSRL010000849.1 GCA_014879765.1 Anaerolinea sp.
CAACTACGATGCAGTCATCGCCGATTACAATCGGGCGCCCGATCCATTGTTAGCGCGTACTGCACTCTACGCATATCTCGAAACAGCACAACTATTGCGCGATGCTCTCGCCGGTCTGGCTGCATTGCCATTTTCTGAGCAGCCTGGAAATCAGATCGTACAACGTTTGCGCCAGGCAGACGCTCTGGCGCGCGAACTCGACAGGGATGGATTGAGTCGGGATGTGCAAGCGGCAAATGATCGCGTGTGCGCCAATTTGGCGGCGCTGCTGCCGATTGCGCCAGAATTGGCAGCAGTATCTACCTACTGCGAGTCGCTGACATTGCCAACAGAGTCATAGGCCGGAAGGGGGATTAACCACTTCAATTGTCACCCGCTGTGTATCAGTTTGATCGCCAGTGATTATTCAAAGGAGGACATGTATGCCACCGTTATCCAGTCGATCATTTAGCGCTGACAGTGGAGGGGGGGGATCGTCGTGGGCGTCTGCGCATCCGCCCTGGACGCCGCCACCAGTTCCAGAGCCGCCACCCACGCCACCCAGTCCACTTAGGCCCTCTGATCTGATGTTCAACCGTGTGCAAGCATGGGGACAGACGGAATATCAACTGACCCTTGACGACATGCTGACGGCCTCCGCGCTCAATCTAGTCGGCGGCGAGGTTGCCTATGCCTTATATCTTGCAAAAGTAGCGGAGCAGCAAGCCTATGCGGCTAAGGATGTGCCGAACTACCTTCAGAGTCTCAATGTCGAGCTTCAAGTTGCAAGCCAACTCGATCTTCCCAATGAGTACCGGGAAGTGCTCCGGCGTCTGAACGAAGTCATCACGCCAAGTAGCCCCGGTGATGCTGAGGGCGAGATCGCGCTGCCGTCGTTTAGCCCTGGATCGCCCGGCGGTCCGCGCTTGCCGCGGCCACTCGTACCGCCAACCCCACCACCCCCCTTCCAAGAGGATCAGGAGGCGTTTCTCAGCCTGCTTGATCAGATCAGCCATAACCCAACCTCGCTCGGGCGTGACATGCAGCCCGGCACGGTTGGCGGCGCAGAATGGCTGTTACGGGGTGGCGAACCTGCCGCGGCTGTGGCATTGGCAGCCGACCTGGCTGACCACACGGATGACGATCTCGCCCGGCTACGCCTGCGGATGACCGAACTGCTCGCCTACGACCAACTCAATGATGTCGAGGCGGCAGAAGCCGCATTGGTTCAGTTGCAGCAGCAAGTCAGCGCTATGCTCCAGTGAGTCCAGACAACCCGTGAAGCAAGCAGCGAATCCTGACCCGCAAGACACCGGTGCTGCCGGGGCCTCTCATCCGAGTTGGCTCCAACGCCAGCTTGCCCGCCTGCGCGGCCTCTTCCAGCGCGATGTGATCGTCGCCCAGGTGGGCGAGGGCGCCGAAAACGTCGCCGTCGGCAAGAACATCTTCCAACTCAACGTCGGCGGCCACAACATCACGCCCTACTTGCTGGCGCTCATCGGCGTGACGCTGGTAGTGGTCGGCTTCCTCTCCTGGCCGCTGGTCGAGCCGCTCCTCTATCCCGCCCGGATGGAGAGTGGCTTCAACATCGCCGTGGCCGACGTGGGGCTGCTCCGCCGCGACGGCAGCATGGCCCAGAGCGACTTCGGCAACGCTATCAGCCAGTCCATGTTCGCCACCATCGACACGGCCTACGCCGAAGCGCTGGCCACGGACGCACCCATCGCCCAGCAGGTGCTGGTCTGGCACGACAGCCTGGGGCGCGCGCGGGGCAAGAACC
>JACSRL010000288.1 GCA_014879765.1 Anaerolinea sp.
TCAAGGTGTATGCGGCCAGGCTGCCGGGCCGGGTGTTCAACAGGAAGGCGTAGGGCCGCGGCAGGGGCAGCGCCAACTCGCTATCGGCCAGCAGAACGCGCCGGGGATCGACGAACTCTTGCAGCAGCGCCAAATCGGAGTTGTCCGCCTGATGGCCATGGCCGAGGCCCACCAGCCGCGAACGCTCATCGCCGGCCAGCAGCTCGCGCGACATGGCGATCATCGCTCGCGCGTGGCGCACCTGCATCAGCGAGTCATGCCCCGCGGCGCGCGCGTCCTGATAGTGCAGCGAGAAGAACAGCTGATACGCGGCCGAGAGCAGAAAGAGCGCCGGCAGTATTAGCCCGACCACTGCCCAGGCCTGTCGTTTGGCGGGTCTCGTGGCTTGCGCCGCCATTCCCGCGGCCGCGCGCCAAGCCGTGTCCAGGCCGATGCCGAGGATCATGAAGTGGGCCGGCCATTGGCTGAGGAGATAGTAGTTCTGCAGGTAGACCGAAGAGCGCAGGTAGAACAGCAGCGGCATGAAGAACCATAGCAGCAGGACCGCGAGGGCGATCCGCTCCGATGGCTGTGGGAGTGAGTCCGGGGTGGAATGGGGTGAATCCGGGAGGCGCCGGCCGGCATTGCGCCACAAGCGCCACACCACCAGCCCCAGCGCTGCCAGGAACAGGGCCGTCGCCAGACGATCGAAGTGGACGACCGCAGGCACGGCGCGAAGCAAGCCCTGGGCGCGGATCAGGTCGAGGCTGAGCAGCGCCGCCGCGCCGCTGAAGGCCGACTCCTGCCCGGCTATGTCGCCCATAGCGCCGAGATCGGCCCAGCCGGTGCCGATCTGGTAGACGAGATAGGGCAGATAGAGGGCGGCGAACGCCGGCGCCCCGACCAGCACGTGTCGCCATCGCACGCGCCGCCGGAAGAGCAGCAGCGCCAGGGCAATAGTCACCAACTGGACGGCCGAGCCGGGATGCACCTGGGTCATGATGGCGGCGGCGACGAAGCTGATGACCAGATAATGCCATCGCGGCCGATCGGCCAGGTAGAGCAGCAGCCCGCCGAGGGCCAATGCCGCGAAGGGCGGCACCATCGTCTGGTTCCAGATGAGCTGGCTCCAGTAGACGGCCCAGGGCGCGACGGCGAAGGCCAGCATGGCCCACAACCCGGCGCGACGGCCGAAGAGGCGCGCGGTGACGAAGCCGGTGACGGCGACGGCCGCCAGCCCGCCCAGCAGCGTCAGCCAGGAGACGCTCAGGATGTCGCGCCACAGCCACAGGGCCGCCGCATAGAGATATTCGATCATCGGCGGGTTGACGAAGCCGACCGACGACTTGTTGGCCGCCAATGGCATATCGCCGCCGTTGACCCAACGCATGGCGGCGTTGAGCGTGAACGCCTGATCACCCCACAGGGCGGTCGTGTCCAGCCCGCGCAGGCGCAGCGCCAGAGCCAGCAGCATGATGGCGGCGGCGATCAACATGAATCGACGGGTGGATGGTTCGGGGGTGGAAGTGGACACGGATAGTTGATGGAGCTTGGGCGAAGCAATAGCCGTCGGGCCGCCGCTTCGCCTCAATGTTTGTAATTCGCTCTCGACATTGAGCCGGATTGTAGCGCAATCGTTCGTGATTGCGTCCTCTCGCAGACAGGAATCTCTGCGCTACTGCTTTTGACTGACGATATATTCGGCCAGACGCGGCAGGAACGGGGCCAGTTCATAGGTCGTCCAGGCGCGGGCGCCCCCGGCGGTGAACAGGGCGTAG
>JACSRL010000323.1 GCA_014879765.1 Anaerolinea sp.
CCTCTCCGCGCCCTGCGGCACGGAGATCGTGGCCATCGCCGACGGCGTGGTGGCGCTGGTGGACGCCACGGCCTACGGCTCCATGCCGCACAATCTGATCATCGACCACCCGCAGCTGGGCTATGCCTCTCTCTACGGCCATCTGCTGCAACGGCCCAACCTGACGCCGGGCCAGGCGGTCAGGCAGGGAGATGTGGTCGCGCTGAGCGGAGACCCCGAGGAGACCTGCTACGGCCGGCCGCACCTGCATCTGGAGATCCGCGACTACCCTGGCCGGGGCTGGAAGTACAATCCGGTCAACTTGATCGACGCCGACTGGGACAACCTGGCCCTGGTCGGCTCTTTCCGCTCCGGCTTCGAGCGCGACCTGGACGATCCCCGCAAGTGGCAGCATCTGGATGACCAGCCGCCGGCCGTGACGGGCGGTGCGATCATCAACGACTTCGCCAACCCATGGCCGAGGGCGCGGTAGGAGTGGCAGGAGGTAATGGCTGATGAGACTGTTTATGGCTATAGCGACGCTGTTGTTGGCGGCAATGGCATTGACGGCCTGTGGCCGCGACACGGCGCCCGCGGCTGGGGAGCCGTCGCCACAGGCGACGGCCGCTCAGGTCGCCGCAGGGGCGGCCAGTGTGGCCACGCCGGTCGCGCCGACTGTCGCGCCGACGGCATCGTCTGAGCCTACGGTGACGGCGACCAGGCCGCCGACTGCCACCCCTGCGGCTACGACGACCCCTACGGCCACGCCGGAGCCGCCTTTGCAGGTGATCCGGCTGACCGACGGCGGCTGCTGCACGCAGCCCTTCTGGTCGCCGGACTCGCAGGAGGTGCGTTTCATCGACCGGCCGGCCCAGGACCAGCCGGTGGGCATTTGGGGGGCGCCGATCGATGCGCCGCTGGCCGCGCCGCAGTTTGTCACCGACCGCCTGGAGGAGAGCACCGCCTCGCCCCGTTACCTGATCGAGACCGGCGGCGATGTGACCGTCATCGAGCGGCGCGGCGACGGCGAGCGCTGGACTGTGCCGGCCGGCGGCCGCAACGTCCTCATCTCCCCCGACGAGACGCTCATCGTCTGGACCAGCACCAACAGCGACGCGCCCTCCAGCGACCAGGTGGCCACCCTTTGGCTGGCCAATCTGGACGGCTCCGACGCACAACAGCTTGCCACTCTGCCGCGCGGCGGCCTGAGCGGCTGGATCGACGACACCACCCTGCTGATCAGCGGACGCGACAGCCAGGAGGCGCGCGAGCAGGTCTTGTCGGCCTACTCGCTGGCAGACGGCAGCCGCGTCGAGCTGGCGCGTGCCGAGCGGCTGCGCGGCCAGGCGCTCTCCCCCAGCGGCCGCTGGCTGGTCTACACCATCACCTTCGACGCCGACCGGGCCAGGAACGGCCTGTGGGTGGTGCGCACCGACGGCGGGCAGAGCACCCATCTGGGCGACAACCTGTTCGGCAGCTACCAGTGGCGGCCCTGCGCCGCGCGCTGCGCCCCTGAGGACGACCGGCTGGTCATCGTGCCGATGGAGATCGACGCGCCGCTGCACTGGCTGGTCGAGCTGAATCCAGCCAGCGGCCAGGTGCGCCAACTGACCGACCCGGCCGTGACCCCCTTCAAGATCGCCAACGGCGACTGGCGCATTTCGCCCGACGGCAGCCAGATGGCCTTTGTCGAAAGCAGCGACCACAACATCTGGGTGATGGCCCTGGGGGAGCGCTGACTGTGCATGGCATGACCACCCAGGGCTGTTCATGCAGG
>JACSRL010000150.1 GCA_014879765.1 Anaerolinea sp.
CCGCCGGCAGATCTCATTGACCGCGTCATATTCCCAGCCCACGGCCTGGCCGCTCTGGGGATCGACGAAGTTCAGCGGGGTGTAGGCGTTTTCGGTCACCGCGTTGATGACGCGGCCGCCCAGGTCGGGCAACGCCTGCTGCGCAACCACGAAATAGTGGGGCGAGGTTGTCGCCGGCTCCGCCGCGGGCGGCGGGCTGGCCGGGGTCTCTGCGGCCGGCTGGCTGGCCGGCGGCGCCTGAGTAGCGGCGGCCGGAGCCGGCGCGGGCGAGCCGGCGCAGGCCGCGGCCAGCAGGCTCACTACAATCAACAGCATCAAGACGATCAGTCGTAGTCGCATGAGAGTGCTCCTTGTTGGGAATGGTTGTGCGTCAATCGGCCGACTCGGCAACGGCCACCGCCACGCTGGCATTCAGCACGTCCGACCGCGCGGCATCATCGTCGGACTTGGGCGCCGGCCTGGCCTCATCCTCGTCCTCATCGCCGCGCAGCCATGCCCAGCCCTTGAGCAACGCGGCGAGCTGCACCACGGCCAGCCAGAACGCAAAGAAGGTGAAGACGATAGGGCCGATGCTGACAACGGCGGGAATGAAGGCCTCCAGCGAACGGATGGCCGCCTGGTAGCGCCCCACCAGGTCCTTGTAGGCAACCATGATCTGCTCTGCACTGGTCAGCGAGACCTGGATCTGCTCCATGGACTGGCCCAACTGGCCCAGGCTGTCGGCCAGGGCGGGCAGCGTTTCGCTGGTCGCAGCCAGGTCAGAGCCCAGGCTGCCCAGCGAGTTGGGCAGCGCCTCCAGGCTGCTGCCGATCCCGGCCAGCGAATCGCCCAACGGCTGGCTGGGATCATAGCTGATGCCGAAGAGCGGGATCTGGGAGAGGGTCGCCAGCACGTCATCGATCACCTGTGCGCTTTGGGCGGCCACCTCCAGCGTCTGCTGGGTGCTCTTCAGGGTCGAAGGCAGCCCCTCCTCCAAGAAGGTGGAGAGGGAGCCCAGCGTGGGGCCAGATGTGGCCACAGTTTGGGACAGCGTTTCGAAGGTGTCCTGGGCCGCGGTGATGCTGTCGCCGGCCGCCTGCAGCGATCCTTCGACAGCCGCAAACGCGCCGGTGGTGGCGCCCAGCGTTTCGTCCAACAGACGCAGGCCAGCCGTGGCGGCCTGGGCCATGGGCTTGCGAAATCTCCAGACCGCCACAGTCGAAACCAGGCTGAACGCCAGGCTGACCACAGCCACGATAACCAACACGATGCCGATGATGCGTTTGAACATAGGGGGATGAGTCTCCTTGGGGGGATGCGTGAAACGTGAAACGTGAAACGTGAAACGTGAGGCGTGAGACGTGAGGCGTGAGGCGTGAGGCGTGAGGCGTGAAACGTGAGGCGTGAGGCGTGAGGCGTGAGGCGTGAAACGTGAGGCGTGAGGCGTGAGGCGTGAAACGTGAAACGTGAGGCGTGAGCTGCAACTCAAAACTCAAAGACACTTCCCGCGATTCCGGTTACGAGTTACGCATTACGAGTTACGAGTTAGGACCAGTCTCGCACAACGCAAAGCCAAAGTTCGCCCTTCCGGTCACGCCTCACGTTTCACGTTTCACGTTTCACAGAATCTTCATCATGCTCAACGGCGCTTCCAACGTCTGATTGGCCGCGGCAATGGCCTGTTCGGAGCCGAGGACCACCACCGCGCCCTGCTGCGCGACCTGCTCCAGCCAATCGGCCAGGCCGCGCACGTCGGCCACGGTGGCGGCCAGCACCTGATCGCGCAGCCGCTGGCGGATGGCGTCGGTGTCACGGTTGAGGGCGCGGATCAAGGAGGTGTAGCCCTTGGCGTCGGGCAGTTGATAGCTGTCCATCTGGCCGATGAGGCCGATGATGATCTTGTCCACGTCGGCCTGGGTCAGCGCCACCGTGCGCAGGTAGGCCGCGGCCTGGTCGTAGACCTGCAAGGTGTCCAGCAGGTTCGGATCGCGGTACGACAGAAAGGCCAGCACCCCTGACAGGCTGTCGAAGGTGCAGAAGCCGCCGTAGGCGCCCCCCTGCACCCGCACCCGATCCCACAGCCAGGTATTGTCCAGGAACTTGACCGCGACCAGCGACGCGCCGTGCAGTTGATAGCCCAACGAGTAGAGGTTGGCGCCCTTGCCCACGTAGTTGACCTGAGCCGGCAGCGTCAGACCTTCAGGGCCCGCGGCCATGGCCGGCTGCCAATCGGTCGCGGCCGGCGCGCCGGCCGGCAGGGCTGTTAGAAACGCGGCCAGACGCGGCTGGAAAGCATCGAAGCTGGCCTGGTCCACCGTCACGTTGCACACCATGCCGGCCCGGCCGATCAAGGCGGCCGCCACGGCCTCCAGGTCAGCCAGCACACCGGGCCAGTCCTGCTCCAGGCGCTGGATCAACCCGCGCAGGAAGAAGAGATAGTCCACGCCGCCCATCTGCTCCGCGGCCCAGTCAGCCGTGGAGAAGCGGGCGCGCAGGCGGCGGAAGACCACGCCGTGCCCGCCGGGGATCAGCCCAGCCTCCAGCCCGGCCTTCTCCTCCAGCACGATCTGGCGCAGCCGCTCCTGATTGTCCAGCCGCGCCGTCAGCAACACATCCTGCAAGATGTCCAGCAGCGCCTGGCCCTGGCTCAGCGTGGCCTTGCCGCGCAGGATCAGATGGGTGGTGGCGTCGCCGTTGCGGGTGGTGGCCAGGTGCGCCGTGCGGTGGATGCCACCCGTCTCGCGGCCGATGCGCTGCGACAGCTTGACGTAGTCCTGCGTCGCTGTGCCCATGCTGAGCAGCAGACGGGCAAAGAGCTCGCCGTAGGGCAGCAGGCGCTGCGGCAAACTGCGCAGATCGAAGCCCAGGTCCAGGTAAAGAATGCCGTTGGTGAACAGGTCATGGGTCAGCAGGCGCACGCCGGCCAGCTCTCCCTCGGCCGCGGGAATGCGCCGGATCTCGCGCTCCAGATCGTCCAGAGTCAGGGTGGGGATGGTGGCCAGCGCCTCAGGCGTGTCGGGAGTATCCTGCAGCTCCCGCAGCCGCTGCATGGTCTCCTGCACAGCCTGCAAATCGGCCGCGCTCATGGCCGCGCGCGCGGCCTCCAGCCGGTCGCGCTCGGCCATCTCGGCCCGCGCGCGCGCGGTGGCATCGGGCTGCAACAGCACCACCGTGCGATGCCGGTTGTCCAGCAGATAGCGCTGGATCAGCTTCTCGAAGAAACGGTCGTCGTCAGCCGCGGCCTGCTTGAGCCGCCCCAGCGGCGCTTCGTAGGCCAGCTCGGCCAGCGGATCGCCGCCGTGCAGCCAGCCGCCCAGCGCGGCCAGCAGGTACATCAGGCCGCGCGGGAAGCTGCCGGTGTTGGCCTCGCGCAGCCGAAACTCCAGCGTATTCAGCGCGGCCGCGATCATGTCGCGGTCGATGCCGTCACGAGCCAGCCCGGCCAGCGTGTCCAGGATAAGCTGCTCGACCTGGGCGCTCTCTTCGGCGGCGATGTTCTTCAGCCCGGCGCTGAACATGGCCTGGCGATAGCTGGCGTCGTAGCCGCCGCCGATCACCCCTTCGCCCAGCCCGGAGTCCAGCAGCGCCTTGCGCAGCGGCGAGGCCTGCGTGCTGATCAGGATGTGCGACAACACGTCCAGCGCCAGGGTGGTCGCCTGGTCGGTGACCTCGTTCATCAGCCAGTTGACGGTCAGATAGCTGCGCCGGGCCGGTTCGGCGCCGTCGTCGCCATCCGCGCCGGCATCGTAGCCGTAGACAAAACGTTGGGTGGCGTCGAAGGCTGGCTGCAAGGGCACCAGGGGAACCGGCTCACCGGGCTGGTACTGGCTCAGGTAGGCGTCCACCATGCGCAGCCGCTCATCGGAGTGGTCGTCGCCGTAGAAATAGAGGTAGCTGTTGGACGGGTGGTAGTGGCGCTGATAGAAGCGCCGGAACTGCTGGTAGCTCAGGTCGGGGATCACCGCGGGATCGCCGCCGGAATCCAGGCCATAGACGGTGTCGGGGAAGAGAGTCTGCTGGCTATAGCGGCCGATCAGCGCATCGGGTGCGGAGTACACCCCTTTCATCTCGTTGAAGACCACCCCCTTGTAGCTCAGCGGTCCATCGGGGCTTTCCATCTCGTAGTGCCAGCCCTGGGTCTGCAAGGTCTCCGGCGTGATAAAAGGCTTGAAGACCGCGTCCAGGTAGACCCCGATCAGATTGTAGAAATCGGCCAGGTTCTGGCTGGCCACCGGATAGACCGTCTTGTCGGGCCAGGTGAAGGCGTTGAGAAAGGTGTTGAGCGAGCCTTTGCGCAGCTCCTTGAACGGCTCCTTGACCGGATAGGTGTGCGAGCCGCACAGCACCGAATGCTCCAGGATGTGCGGCAGGCCGGTGGAATCCTCCGGCGGCGTGGCAAAAGCGACGCCGAAGACCTTGTTCTCGTCATCGTTCTCCAGCGACAGCAGCCGCGCGCCGGTCTGGACGTGACGATAAAGCCTGGCCAGGGAGTTGATCTCAGGGATGGGTCGCTCTTCAACCAGTTCGAAGCCATAAACAGTCATGTGGGCAGTGCTCCTCGTCGATAATATCAGGTGTGGATTGTACCGCGCTTTAGGGCATAGCCCAAACCGGTCTGATGGCCAACAAGTCCCGATCTTCCCTCACGCCGCAGATGCGAACAGATGAGCCGCCTCCAGCGCCAACAGCGCCTCTTTGCGCTGGATTCCCCAGCGATAGCCGCTCAGGCCGCCGTTCTCCCGCACGACGCGATGACAGGGGATCACCAGCGCCGCCGGGTTGGTCGCGCAGGCACGGGCCACAGCCCGCGCGGCCGTCGGCTGGCCGATGGCCTGCGCCACCTGGCTGTACGAGCGAACGCTGCCGCAGGGGATGGCCTGCAGCGCCTGCCAGACGAGCTGCTGAAAAGCTGTGCCGCGCACGTCCAGCGGCAGGTCAAGCTGCGTCCGCCGGCCGGCCAGATAGTCCTGGATGGCAGCCACCCAGGAGGCCAGGCGCTCGTTGTCGCGCGCCGGCCGCGCGGCCGGAAACTCGCTGGCCAGCATGGCCACCAGCTCCTCCTCGTCGTCGCCCAGCCGCACTGCGCACAGCCCCTGCGGAGTAGCCGCGACCAGCAACTTGCCCAGCGGGCAGGGGGCGATGGTGTAGACGAGGGCAGGCTCAGCCGCGCCGCGGCGCCGGGCGCCGCTGTCGGATGGGGAATCGGCCTGGTAGGTGGCTTCGGTCATCGTGAATTTCTCCTTGCGGTCACAGTATAACACAGCGTTGCATCCATGCTCGTATTTGCCGCTGTGACGACTTCCGAAATTACCCATCTGTGGTATACTGCAAACCTAACATCACCGATTCAGCGTACTTGGCAAGAATCGCCCATGAATAATCATATACCCCAGTCTCACCCCATTTTTCTTCTTTATCCATCGCTGCACAGTTAAAGGAAAGAGAAACGGTATGTCCCCTGATCAATCTGAGGGCGCTGAAGAGCGAGCATGTTATCCGACCTCTGTTAGTCGCGATTTGTTCAATGCCTCCTGTCTCCTACCCTACGGTCTCACCGCAGATCAGTTGTTCCATGCAATGACTGATTTCGTGGATTTCTTGGGTTTCGTCAATCAACAACTCCGCGGCAAGCAGTTTCCACGGCTGGAGATGTTTCTAATGCCCGCCAGTTTCAGCAGCCTGGTTGGTGAATTCATGAATATTACCATACCGAAATACTGCATCGGTCTGGCAAAGAACCAATATCACAATGGCCATCCAGATCTGTTACCTGCCAGTCTGTTTCCCAACAATGCTATTCAGTACGCGCATGACGGCATTGAAGTAAAAGCATCTCGGCATAGCAGTGGTTGGCAGGGGCACAACCCTGAATCCGTCTGGCTGATGGTGTTCCACTTCGACAGCACCTCTGCTAATGACCTCAGCAAAGGGATTGCTCCGAAGCCATTCCGTTTCAAGGGTGTCTACGGCGCACATTTGAAGAACGAAGATTGGGCTTTTTCAGGCAGATCATCTACCAGTCGCCGAACCATTACCGCCAGCGTCAACCGCGCTGGCGTTGAGAAGATGAAGGCCAACTGGATCTATCGCGACTCACGCGAAGGACAGGCTTAGCTGCGAATCCTCGGTCGCCAGTTGCGCTAATTGAGGAATTGCCATGCGAGCCATGTCGTAGTAGTTCTCTAGACGTTCGATACCGATACAGGCATAACCAAGAGCTTCTGCCGCTGCAACAGTCGAGCCAGATCCCGCGAAGGGATCGATCACCACACCTTCACCTAACGGCAGTGACGCATAGACCAACCGTCTCAGAAATGATTGTGGTTTGAGACTGGGATGATCCGCTATTTGTCGCTCTCGTTGCGGCGTGCGCTCGCTTTCGATAACGTCCTCGAATGGGTTGCCATCGGGCCTGCGGCGCAATCCCCCTGTCTGGAACTCACGCAGACAGTCGGCTACCGTCATACCTGGAAGCAAAGGTTTGCGAAACAAACCCCACGGCTCAAAGCGACTGCGCGGCATACTGCACACATCAGGAAACTCCTGTTCAGCGTTTTTCGGACGGTCTCCACCGCGCAAAGTCTGGACAAGTCTGATTATTTGTCCACGAAACTCAAAACCAGAGTTCGAGATCGCTGTGAATACGGTTTGTGCCAAGAAGCCATTGGATGCAACAAACATATGCCCACCCGGACGCAACACACGCAGCGATAGAGTTGCCCAATCGGAGAAATACGTATGCAGACGCTGGCGTTCGCCGGAGTTTAGCGCCGTAAAGCGAGGTAGCGGCGCGCGCACGTGTCCATCAAAGGAAGGCGGGATACGCCAGACGCCGCCGTTGCCATTGGCGCGCTTCTCAAGCTGATCAACGTCGTATTCTTTCACACCGTAAGGTGGATCGGTTACAATAGCATGGATGCTGTCGGCCGGCGCGCGCTGCAACCACTCAAAACAGTCTGCGTGAATGACCACTGTGCTGTTGAACGGCGTGAATTCATAGTCCAGCATGTAAGTTTGTAGAAGCTGTTCTACGTTCATGTAGGTATGCCTTATTCAGAAAGAACTTTGCCTAGATCATAACTGGGACTTAACTCTCGGATTACACTACCCAGCTTGCTACGCTCACCCTCGCTGGCGGCAAGTAGCCGGTTGAAGTCTTCCAGACTCAGCAAGATAGCTTGGGATGAACTGTGTCGCTGAATCACATAACGCGTGCTATTGCGCACCACATCGTCAAGAATACGCCCAAAGTTGTTTTGGATTTCTGTTGAGCGAATTGTTTTGGTCGGCATTTAAACTTCCTACTTGACAAGATTAGCTAATATAGCGAAATTATAAAATGTAACGCACCATTTGTCAACTACCAAAGCGGCGTCAACGCATCATGCTCTCACCTCTGGTCATCACTCTGCTCATCCTGGTTGTAGCAGCAATACTGCTGCTCAGCGACCGCGTGCGCGCCGATCTGGTGGCGCTGCTGGTGGTGGTGGCGTTGGGTGTGACCGGTGTGTTGACCCCGCGCGAGGCCTTCTCCGGCTTCAGCAGCGCGGCCGCGGTGATCATGGCCGCGGTCTTCGTGCTGGTGGCCGGCCTGCAGGTCACCGGCGTCACCGGCCAGGCCGGCGCGCTGCTCTTGCGCCTGGCCGGCAGCGACGAACGCCGGCTGCTGGTGACGGTGATGGCCATCGGCATGTTGCTCTCCCTGGTGATGAACAACATCGCGGCCGCGGCGATCCTGTTGCCGGCCGTCTCCGGCCTGGCCAGCCGCACCCACGTGCGCCTCTCCCGTCTGCTCATGCCGCTGGCCTTTGCCACCATCCTGGGCGGCATGGCCACGCTCTTCACCACCAACAACATCATCGCCGGCGGCATCCTGCGCAGCCAGGGACTGCCCGGCTTCGGCCTGCTGGATTTCCTGCCGCTGGGGGGGCCGATGGCGCTGGTCGGCATCGCCTTTGTGGCCCTGATCGGCTTTCGCCTGCTGCCCACGCACACCGGCATGGATGGCCGGCGCGCGGGGGAAGAAGGCCACCCCGACCTGGTGGATGTCTATCGCCTGGGCGAGCGCCTCTTCCGCGCCCGCGTGCCGGCTGGCTCCGCGTTGATCGGCCGGCCCATCGCGGCCAGCCCGCTGCGCGACAGCTTTGGCGTCACCGTGATCGCGCTGGAGCGCGGCGGCGAGCTGATTCCGGTCACTTCCCCTCAAACCGAGATCGAACAGGGGGACGTGGTGGTGCTGGGCGGCGACGTCGAGGACTTCCGCCGGCGCGATGTCGAACCCCTGCTGGAGATTCTCCCCGCGCGCCAGTGGAGCGAGGGCGATCTGGAGACCGGCGAAGTGACTGTGGTGGAGGCTGTGCTGGCGCCGCGCTCCGGACTGCTGGGCCAGAGCCTGCGCACCAGCCGCTTTCGCGACAAGTACGGCATGGCGGTGCTGAGCATCTGGCGGCAGGGCCGGCCGATCCGCGTCCACTTGGGGGATCTGCCGCTGGAGTTCGGCGATGCGCTGTTGCTGCAAGGGCCGCGCGAGCGGGTGGCGCTGCTGGAAACCGAGACCGACTTGATCGTGCTGGCCCACGACGTCGCGCCTGGCCCGGCGCTGAAGCCGGACAAGAACAAGCTGGCCATGGGCATCATGGCGCTCACCTTGCTGCTGGCCACCCTCAACTCGGCGCGCATCGGCGAGATCATGCTGGCCGGCGCGCTGCTGATGGTGGTGGCGCGGGTGCTCACCATGGACCAGGTCTACAGCGCCATCGAGTGGCGCACCATCTTTCTGGTGGCTGGCTTGCTGCCTTTGGGCGTGGCCATGGCCGAAAGCGGCGCAGCCGCGCTGCTGGCCGAACGCCTGGTGGCCTGGCTGAGCCCGCTGGGGCCGATGGCGCTGCTGGCGGGGCTGGTGCTGCTGGCGATCGGCTTGACGCAGGTGATCAACGGCGCGGCCGTGGTCAGCGTCATCACCCCGGTGGCCATCCAGGCCGCACAGCAGACGGGCCTGGACCCGCGCGCCCTGGCCATGGGCGTGACGCTGGCCTGCTCCATGGCCTTTATGACGCCGCTGGGCCACGCGGTCAACATCCTGGTGATGGGCCCAGCCGGCTATCGCTTCAGCGACTTCATGCGCCTTGGTCTGCCGCTGACCGTCGTCGTCTTCGTCGTGTTGATGATCTTGCTGCCGATGCTGTGGCCGCTGGCGATTCCCTGAGCAGCTACCCCCTCCCTTCGGATCCATGATGCGCAGAGATTTGGCCGCCAACGCCGCCGGTTCACGAAACCGGCGAGCGCGGCAACTGTGGACGCACTGATGCCATCGTCTGGCGTCCTCTCAGGAGCGTATTCACCATGAGCAACTCCGTTATCGTCGCCGGCGTCGGCATGACACCTTTTGTCAAGCCGGGCACGGAGCCGCCCTACACCGTCATGGGCGCCAGCGCCGTGCGCATGGCGCTGGAGGATGCCGGGCTGGGCTATGAGCAGATCCAGCAGGCCTACACCGGCTACGTCTACGGCGACAGCACGGCCGGCCAGGCTGTGCTCTACGACGTGGGCATGACCGGCATTCCGGTGATCAACGTCAACAACAACTGTTCCACCGGTTCGACCGCGCTCTACCTGGCCCGCCAGGCGGTCGAATTCGGCGTCGCCGACTGCGTGCTGGCGCTGGGCTTCGAGCAGATGGCGCGCGGGGCCATCGACCATGTCTTCCAGGACCGACCCACGCCGCTGGGTAAGTTTCTCGACCTGGCCGACGAGCTGCAAGGCCACTCGGCATCGCCCATGGCCGTCCGGCTCTTCGGCGGCGCGGGCGCTGAATATCAGAAACGCTACGACACGGCCGACGCCACCTTTGCTGCCATCGTGGTCAAGGCGCGGCGTCACGCCCAGTACAACGAGCGTTCGATCTTTCGCAAGCTGCTGACCGTGGAGGAGGTGCTGGCCTCGCCGCGCTTCACCGGCCCGCTGACCCGCCTGCAATGCTGCCCGCCCACCTGCGGCGCGGCCGCGGCCGTGCTCTGCTCGCCGGACTTCGCCCGCCGCCACGGGCTGGACGCCACCGTGGCCATCGTGGGCCAGGCCATGGCCACCGACTTCCGCTCCACCTTCGACCAGCGCGACCGCATCAAGATCGTGGGCTATGATCTGAGCGCGGCCGCGGCGCAGCAGGTCTACGAGCAGGCCGGCATCGGGCCGCAGGAGGTGGACGTGGTGGAGCTGCACGACTGCTTCACCACCAACGAACTGATCACCTACGAGGCGTTGGGCTTGACGCCCGCGGGCACGGCCGAGCGCTTCGTGCAGGCGGGGGACAACACCTACGGCGGCCGCGTCGTCACCAACCCATCCGGCGGGCTGCTGGCCAAGGGCCATCCCCTGGGCGCCACCGGGCTGGCCCAGTGCGCCGAGCTGACCTGGCAACTGCGCGGCCAGGCCGGCGCCCGCCAGGTTGAAGGCGCCCGCATCGCCCTGCAGCACAACATCGGCCTGGGCGGCGCGTGCGTGGTGACCATGTATAAACGTGAGGCGTGAAACGTGAAACGTGAAAATGTGATCTGGTTTGCACCCACGTGATACAACCGACCACGCTTTAGACGATCTATTTCGCGTAACCCGGATACGATTCTCATACCTGCGCACTCTGAATCACGTTTCACGCCTCACGTTTCACGCCTCACGTTTCACGCCTCACGTTTCACGCCTCACGTTTCACGC
>JACSRL010000190.1 GCA_014879765.1 Anaerolinea sp.
TCACCCTGTCACCCTGTCACCCTGTCACCTTGTCACCTTGTCACCCCCTCACCCCCCTCCTCCCGCCGCTTCCAGGGCGTGAAATCCTCCATGTTCGAGCCGCCGATGAATTCTCGCAGGATCGAGTTGTCGGGCACCAGGTCGCCGGAAATGGGAGTGAACCAGCGCAGCAGGCTGAGCAGTCGGTCAGCTTCGACCCGTTGCGGCGCGTCCGGCTCCACCCGCAGCAGCAGCGGCTCAGCCAGCGGCCGCAGCACGGCCAGCTCATAGGCCAGGGCGGAGTTGAACATCACGTCGGCGTGTTCCTGGAAGGGGAAGATCCACTGCCATTCGCCGCGCTGCACGCTGGGCCAGCGGTCGATGGTGTCGGCGGCCGAGTAGCCGCGGCGGGCCGCGTCGCGCACGATGCGCCGGATCATGCGCGTGTCGGTGGTCGAGACGCGGTTGTGGCGGTCCAGGTTGAGCTGGGTCAGCGCCGAGATGTAGATGCGGAAGATGCGCTCGCCGGGCAGTTGCGGCGCCAGCGCCGGGTTCAGACCGTGGATGCCCTCGATCAGGATCACGTGCTGCGGGGTGATGCGCAGCGTCTCCCCCGACTCGCGCTGGCCGGTGTAGAAGTTGAAATGGGGCAGCGTCACCGTTTCGCCGGCCATGAGCTGGTTGAGCTGCTGGTTGAAAAGCGCCAGGTCGATGGCGCCCAGCGCCTCGAAATCGGGGTTGCCATCGGCGTCGCGCGGGGTGTGCTGACGGTCCACGAACCAGTTGTCCAGTCCCAGCGCCACCGGCTGCAGGCCATTGGCCAGCAACTGCACCGCCAGCCGGCGGGCAAAGGTCGTCTTGCCGGAGGAGGAGGGCCCGGCGATCAGCGCCATGCCGATCTGCCCGCTGTGCAGGGCGATGGCGCTGGCGATGGCCGCGATGCGCTGTTCGTGCAGCGCCTCGGCGACCAGCACCACCTCGCGGATGCGGCCATCCTCGATGGTGCGGTTGAGCGCCGGCAGATTCTCCACGCCGATGCGCTCCAGCCACTCGCGATATTCCTGGAAAACCTGGCCCAGGCGGGGCACATCGCGGAAGGGGCTGAGCAACGTCGGCTCCTGGCGGCGGGGATAGTGCAACACGAAGCCGGGGCCGGCGGCGGGAAAATGCACCAGGTCGAACCAGCGCAGGTAGCCAGTGCTGGGGGTCATGTAGCCATGGAAATGGTTGCGATAGGCGCGCACCTGGTAGATGGCCACCTCCTGCTTGCCGCTGGCCGCGGCCCCGATCATCAGGCTGGCTTTTTCCTGGTCGCCGCGCGCCTGAAACTCAGCGATGGCCTGTTCGATGGGGACCTCGAAGCGTTGGATGGGCAGGTCAGCATCGGCCAGCTCATGCATGCGCGCCTCCAGCGCGGCCAACTCTTCCGCTGTCAACGGCGTTGCCCGCCCGACGCGACAGAAAAGGCCGCCGAAGGTCAGGGAATAGTCGACGTAAAGCCGCACGCCGGGGAAGAGCTCGCTGACAGCCGTGGCCATCAGGAAGGTCAGCGAACGCCGGTAGATGCGCATGCCGTCCTGGGAGCTCATGTCGATCCAGGCCACGTCCAGGTCCCGGGTGACGCGCAGCCCCAGCTCTTGCAGCTCCCCCTCCACCAGGGCGGCGACGATGGGCACGGCCGGGTGAGGGTTGGCGACGCGGGCGAACTCCTCCAGGGTCGCGCCGGGCGGCCCTTGCAGGATCGCGCCGTCGGGGAAGCGCACCTGCACCTCGCCGCGCGGCGCGGCCGGGGTGATCTGCGCCATGCGCGCGGCGCTGGGCCAGCCGAAGCCGGCCGGCGCCGCGGGAGAGCCGTTGTTGACACGTATCGTCATGGTGGGGCGCTATTGCAGGCTGGCGATAAAGTCGTCGATGGCCACGGCCGGCAGGGTCAACATGCGCACACTGCCGCGCGAGGAGAGTTCGATGGAGATACGGGCGATGGCGGCGTTGTCCGGCGCCTCAACGATGTTGACGAAGTCATAGGGGCCCAGCGTGGCATACTGCGCCATGACCTCGGCGCCCAAGGCCCTGATCTCTTCGTTGACCTCTTTGAGCCGCTCCGGCCTGTATTTCAACGTCGCCGCGCCTTCGTCGGTCAGGGTGCTGAGGAGGATGTAGGTTGGCATGGGATGCTCCGGGGTGAGGGGGTGACAGGGTGACAGGGTGAGGGGGTGACACCACCTTGCTCTGGCCGGTCTCCGACCGAGCCAGCAGGGCGCCACCCACCTTGCTCGCGCCTTGGGCTAGGGGCGGATGTCGCCAGTGTCGGGATCGACGCCGGTGTCCAGCTCACCGCTGGCCAGCGCGCGCAGCGTCTCCTGGAGTTTGGCCTGGACGGCCGCGGGCACCAGGGCCGCGTCGCGCCAGGGCGTCAGACCGACGCCGCCGTTGGCGAGGTCAAGCTGCCGCACGCCGCCCGGCGCGCGCCCCATGACCGCGTCGACGATGGCGGCGTAGACGGCCACATCCGCAGCCTTGACCGCGCTGGTCAACAGCCGGTCGGCGTCGCTCAGCGCGCCGCCGTCAAAGGCGGTCAGCCAGGCGTCCCGGTCGGCGCCGATGACCCACGCGCCGTCGTGGGCCGCGCCCTGAAGCGCGCCGGCGCCGGTCGCGCCGCCCAGGCCGAAGATCAGGTCAGCGCCCTGGGCGATCAGGCCCAAGGCTGCGGCCCGGCCGCGGGAGGGATCGTCGGCGCTGTCGATGGCCACGCTGAGCACCTCGCAGGTAGGGCAGACCAAGGCGACGCCCTGAGCAAAACCGTCGCTGTAGCGGCGCACCGCCGGCGTCTCCGGGCCGCTCACCACGCCCACCGTCTGGCTGCGGCTGAGCTGGCCAGCCAGCACGCCGGCCAAAAAACCGGCCTGATCCTCGCGAAAGAGGATGCGCTGCACGTTGGCGGGGGCCTCGTCCAGGGCGGCATCCAACGCGACGAAGCGAATGGCCGGATATTGCCCGGCCAACTGCTGTGTCGCCTGGGCCATGGCCGGCCCCACGGTGACGATCAGATCATAGCCGGCGTCGGCAAAGGCCGCGATGTTGCGTTCGAAGTCCTCCGGCTGCACCGTCTCGATGAAGTTCAGGTCCAGGTCGAAATCAGCCGCGGCCTGCTGCAGGCCCTGGTAGGCGCCCTGGTTCAGGCTGCCGTCGTCGATCCGTCCGCCGTCGGTCACCAGCCCCACGCGCAGCGGCTGGCTGACCCCGGGCCACGCGGCCAGGTCGGCGACGCCGGCGGCCGCGATGGCGTGCCGCAACGGATCGAAGAGGCCATCGGCGGCCGCGCTCACCTCGCCCCAGCCGCCGATGGCCTCCAGCGCCGCGCGGCCCTCGGCGCTGGCCGCGACTGCGGCCAGCGCGGCCTGGTAGTCGCGCACTACGTCGGGAGCAACCGCGGCGCTGGCCGCCACGACGCCGCCGGGCGTGGCAGCCTCCTGCGGCCCCGCGAGCTCGCTGCTCCGTTCCACGGCAAAAAGCAGTTGCAGATCGGGGCAGCGCGCCTGGGCCGCCAGATAGCCGCGCGCGGTCAGCCAGACGAAGCTGGCCTGGCCGCTGCACAGCGCCTCGATGGCTGCGCCGTGGCTGGCCGCGATGGTGGAACGCAGCGCCGTCCCCTGGCCAGCCAGCAGCCGATCCAGTTGGCTGACGCCCAGCAGGCTCTGCTCGGCCGCGGGCGCGGGCGCAAACAGTTGGCGCAACGGCTCAGGGCCCGCGGTTGGGCTGGCCGCGGCGGGGGCTTCCGTGGGAAGCGCGGCCGCGGTGGGCAGGGGGAGCGCGGTGGGTGTGGCCGGCTGGCCCTGGGTGCAGGCGGCGACGGCCAACGCCAACAGCAGAAGGAGGCAGAGTGAAGGGCGGATCATGCGAGCGGTCACCGCCGGCCGCGCCGCGCGGCCGGCCCGGTCAGACAATGGGGTAGCGGCCGAACTCCTCCACCGCGTCCACCATGGCCAGGATGTTCTCGGCCGACACGTCATTCATCAGCGTGTGTACCGAGGCCAGCATGTAGCCGCCGCCGGGGCCCAGAATGCTGATGACGCGGCGCACCTCCTGGCGCACCTCCTCCGGCGTGCCGAAGGGGAGGACGCGATGGGTGTCGATGGCGCCGCAGAAGGCGATGTTTTGACCGTAGCGCTGCTTCAGCCCGGCCAGATCGGACATACGGCCGGCCGAGGTCTGGATCGGGTTGAGGATATCGACGCCGATCTCGATGAAGTCGGGCACCAGGTCGAAGACGTCGCCGTCGGTGTGGAAGAAGACCTTGGCCTCGGTGCGTTCCTTGATGAAGGCGATCAGCTCGGCGTGCAGCGGCTTGAGCATGCGGCGGTACATGCGGGGGGAGATCAGCAGGCCGCTCTGCATGCCCAGGTCGTCGCCGATCTTGACGATATCCAGCAGATCGCCGCACTGGGCCAGGAAATTGCCCATCAGCGCCTTGCAGCTATCGGTGATGCGGCGCATCAGCGCCATGGCCAGGTCGGGATCCTCGGCCATCTTGAGCAGGAAGATATCCATGCCCTGCATGGCATGGGCGCGCTCGAAGGGGAAGAGCAGCCAGGGGGTGCCCATGATGGCGTATTCGCCCTGCTCGTGCAGGCGCAGCGCCTGCGGCCGCACGTGGGCCACGCGCGTGGGGTCGTCCATGTCGGGCCAGCCGGCGTAGTTGAGGATCTGATCGATGGTCTCGGCCTCGCGCAGGGGGTTGACGCCGGGCAGCCACTCGCCGGGCGCCAGCTCGATCTGGCCGCTGCCCCAGGAGTCGACGAAGGGGGTGTGGGGCGGCCGGGCGCGGGCCCGCTCCAGCACGTAGGCCGGCTCCAGGTCCAGCACCCCGCGCACGTCGCTGTGCAGCCGCTGCAAGGTGGCCTCGTCGGGCAGCGCGGTGCTCAGCTCCGGCCACTGATAGAGGAATTCGTCGGGCGCGTCGATGCCGGCCAGTTGCTTGATGGCCCGGTAGGGCTTCATCTTCATGCTGGTGGCGTTGCTCACGCCGATGCAGATGGGCACGCGGTCTGGTTCTTCGTGGTTGATGGCTGCTAATACACGCTGGCGTGGTAACATCAAGACCTTCCTTAGAATGAGAGAGTCCCTCGCACGTTTGGATCACGAAGACGCGAACGTGGTACGCTGTCACAGTTTCGTGTTTTTCGCGCTTCGTGGCTTCGTGCTCCTTCGTGGCTTCGTGATCCAAACTCCTTCGTGGCTTCGTGATCCAGCGTCCTTAATCCTTGATGTACGGCTTGCCATCGGCCGCGGGGGCCACGGTCTTGCCCACCACGCCGGCCAGCACGATCATGGTCACCAGATAGGGCAGGATCAGCAGCCACTCGCTGGGGATCGGCACCTGGGTCTTGCCCAGCACCTGCAAGCGCGCCTGCAGGGCGTCGGAGAAGCCGAAGATCAGCGATGCGCCATAGGCGCCCAGGGGGGTCCAGCGGCCGAAGATCATGGCCGCCAGACCGATGAAGCCCTTGCCGGCGGTGATGGCCTCGTCGAAGCGTCCAACGGAGCCGATGGTGAAGTAAGCGCCGCCGACGCCGGCGATCATGCCGCCGATGATCACGTTGATATAGCGGATCTTGAAGACATTGACGCCCAGCGTGTCGGCCGCGCGCGGATGCTCACCCACGGCGCGGGTGCGCAGGCCCCAGCGGGTGTAGAAGAGCATGAAGTGAATGGCGATGACGGTGGCGAAGAGGATGTAGATGATGATCGACTGGTTGAAGAAGACCGGTCCGATGATGGGGATCTGCGACAGCCAGGGGATGGCGATCTTGGCAAAGACGCCGCCGGAGTTCAGCGCCGGGGTGGGCTGCAAGAAACGCTGGCTGATAAAGCTGGTGATGCCCAGGGCGAAGATGTTGATGGCCGTGCCGGCGATGATCTGATCGACCCGAAAGTGGATGGCCAGCACCGCCAGGAACACCCCCAGCAGGCCGGCCGAGATGACTGCGCCCAGCAGCCCCAGCCAGAGGCTGCCGCTGATGCTGGCAAAGACCACGGCCACCATGGCGCCGGTGAGCATCATGCCCTCGATGGCGATGTTGACCACGCCGGAGCGTTCGCACATGACGCCGCTCATGGCGCCGAAGGCGATGGGCGTCGCTGCGGCCACGGTGAAGGTGAGAATGCCCAGCAGATTGATGGATTTGCCGCGCACCGCCCAGATCAGGAAGGCAAAGACGAAGAGCAGCGCGACAATGCCCAGCACGATCACGGCCCGCTTGAAGCCCTTGACCAGTTGATAGAGCCCAATCACGCTGACGATTCCGGCCAGGACGATCAGCGCGGCCTGGGTGGGCAGGACCAGATCGCCCAACGGGACGACCTTCTCCTTGGTGGTGGGGTTCAGTTTGAAGGTGCTCTCCATGCCCGGCGCGCTGTTGCGCACGAAGAGCAGGGCGATGGCCAGCGCCACCAGGAGGAAGAAGATGCCGTAGGCGATGGTCTTGCGGCGTTCGCGACGGGCAGCATACGCGCCCAGTGATGTGTTGACAGGAGCTGTGGTTGCGGTCATAGTGCATTACCTCTTTGCAATGGTCAATTGGCAATTGTCAATCGACAATGGCCAATTGCTACGACCCCCAGCCCTTGGTGAAGACCGGGCCTTCTTCGGCCGAGGTCTTGGGCAGGCGGTAGAGGGCGCGGATGATCTCCGGCGCGGCGATGAAGACGATCACCAGGGCGATGACAATAGTGATGATGTCCACCGGGATCTGCGCCACCGATTGCATACGGGTAGCGCCGTTCTTCAGGGTGCCAAAGAGCAGGGCGGCCAGCAGGACGCCCACCGGGTGGTTGCGGCCCAGCAGCGCCAGCGCGATGGCGTCGAAGCCCATGCCCGACGAGAAGCCCACGCCCACCCAGCGGTCCACACCCAAGGTCTGCACCATGCCGGCCGTGCCGGCCAGGCTGCCGCTGATGGCCATGATGATGATCCACAGGCGCTTGACGTTGACGCCACTGTACTTGGCCGCCTTAGGGTTGGCGCCGACCATGCGGATCTGGAAGCCCAAGGTGGATTTATAAAGAAGCCACCAGACCAGCCAGACGGCAAAGAGCGCCAGGAAGAAGCCGGCATGGAAGCGGTTGCCGGGGGTGTCGAAGAGGCGCGGGATCCAGGCGGTCGGCAGCACCGGCGGGGTCACCGGCACGTCGGGACGCGCCATGGGCCCGCCCACCTTGAGCAGCCAGGAGCTCAGGATGATGGCGATCCAGTTCATCATGATGCTGTTGATGACCTCGTGCGCGCCGGTGTAGGATTTGAGCGCGCCGACGATGCCGGCCCAGAGCGCGCCGCCGGCCATGCCGGCCAGCATGGCCAGCGGCAGGTGGACGAACCAGGGGAGGCCGGTCAGCTTGAAGCCGATATAGACCGAGCAGAGCGCGCCCACCAGCATCTGCCCTTCGCCGCCGATGTTGAACAGGCCGCCCTGAAAGGCAAAGGCCACGGCCAGGCCGGCGAAGATGTAGGGCACCGACTGGGTCAGGCTCTCGGAGATGGGCACCAGGGCGATGGTGAGTTGGCGGGTACCCTCGCCGCGCAGGGCAGCGCCGATGCCACGGATGATACCGCCGATGTTGAGCGAGCCTTCGAACATGGCGCCGTAGGCCTTGCCGACGGTCTGCACGGTCAATCGCAGCGTGCCCATGGGGTCGTCAAAGAAGTTCAACCAGGCGTTGACCACCGCTTTGTCGGTCACCAGGATCAGGATCGCGCCGATGACCAGGGCAGTGAAGACCGCCAGGATGGGGTAGAGGAGGGCCGTGCGCAGCCGCGCCGTTTTGACCGGGGGCGGCGCGCCCGCGGCTTCGGGCAGCGGGGCAGAGGAAGTCGCTTCAGACATGTGAGGGGGCTCCTTGGTCTGGCGCAGGGGGCATGATGAACAGCCTCATGGCATGGTTAGGTGACGATGTCCCGTTCTTTGGAGGTCCGCTTGGGCGCATTGGCCAGCGCCTCTTCCAGGCTGTTGCCGGCCATCATCAGGCCCACCTGCTCTTTCGAGACCTCGTCGGCATCGACCACTGCGGTGAACTTGCCCTTGAAGATGACTGCGATACGATCGGCCAGCCCCATGATCTCGTCCAGCTCGGCCGACACCAGCAGGACGGCCGCGCCTTCATCGCGCTTGTGTACCAACTGCTGGTGGATGAACTCGATGGAACCCACGTCCAGGCCGCGCGTCGGCTGGTTGGCAATCAGCAGCTTGATGGGCCGGTTCAGCTCGCGCGCCACGATCACCTTCTGCTGGTTGCCGCCGGAGAGATTCGAGACGGGCACCGCGGCGCTGGGGGTGCGGATGTCGAACTCCTCGATCAGCCCGTCGGCCTGTCCCACGATGGCCTTTTCGTTGACCACCATGCCCTTGGCGAAGGGGGGGCGATAGTAGGTGTTGATGATCAGATTGTCGTAGATCGGGAAAGAGAGCACCAACCCATCTTCCTGGCGGTCTTCGGGGATGTGCGACACGCCACATTCGGTGATTTTACGCGGCGAGGCGTTGGTCACATCCTGGCCGGCGATGAAGACCTTGCCATCCTGCACCGTGCGCAGGCCGGTCAGCGCCTCCACCAACTCGGTCTGGCCGTTGCCCTGCACACCGGCCACCCCCAGAATCTCGCCGGCGCGCACCTCCAGGCTGGCGTCGTCCACGGCCACGTGCAGGCGATTGTCCAGCACCTTCAGGTTCTCAAAGCTCAGAACCGTTTCGCCCGCTGTGGCCGTTTCCTTGTCCACGGTCAGGGCCACCTGGCGGCCGACCATCAGCTCGGCCAGCATGGCCTGGCTGGCGCCGGCCGTCTGCATCTCGCCCACCACGCGGCCACGGCGGATCACCGTCACCCGGTCGGCCAGATCCAACACCTCGCGCAGCTTGTGGCTGATAAAAATGATGCTGACCCCCTGGTCACGCAGCGAGCGCAGGATGCCGAAGAGATCGTCGGCCTCCTGAGGGGTCAGCACGGCGGTCGGCTCGTCCAAAATGAGGATGTTGGCGCTGCGGTAGAGCACCTTGATGATCTCGACGCGTTGGCGCACGCCCACCGACAGGTTCTCGACCTTGATGTCAGGGTCCACCTCCAGGCCGTGGCGCTGGGACAGATCGCGGATCTTGGCGGCCACCTTTTTGCGGTCCAGCACCAAGCCCCTGGTGCTCTCCTCGCCCAGCATGACATTTTCAGCGACAGTCAGCACCGGCACCAACATGAAGTGCTGGTGTACCATGCCGATGCCCTGGCGAATGGCGTCGGTGGGGCCGCTGATCTTGGTGGCCTGGCCGTGGATCAAAATCTCACCCTCGTCGGGGCTGTAGAGCCCATAGAGGATATTCATCAGCGTGCTCTTGCCAGCGCCGTTCTCACCCAGCAGGGCGTGGATCTCGCCCTCCTCCAGGGTAAGGTTGATGTGGTCGTTGGCCAACACACCGGGAAACTGCTTGGTGATGTTGCGCAGCTCAAGAACTGGGGCCATGAGCAACTCCCGCGGGTAGCTGTGGGAGATCGGCCGACATCCAGGGGGATATCATCGTTAGGGGGCCGTATCTCTGAGGATGGGGCAAACCGTGAAACTTCAGCCGTGACATGCGCTTGACGCACACTCGTGGATGAAAACAGCGGGCTCGGTCGGCCCCGTCCGGGGTGCTGCGCAAAGACCGGCCCGAGCGGCTGTTTACGAGTCAGCTCAGGTCTCACGGGCTGCTGGTGGAGAGGGGAAGGATGCGCCTGGTTTGTTCCGCCGCCCAGGCTGTGCCGCTTGAAGGGGGCGAAGCATCCCACACCGGGGGCGGTGGGGATGCTTCGCCCATCCAGACATTCTTACCTGACAGGTACTATTCAGCCGTAGGTGCCGGGCACTTGAATCTACAAGCCACGTGCCCGGCGCCTGAACAGTCCATCGTCTGTTCTTGAACAGACGCCTACTTGGTGGCCTTGGGATCGATCTTGCCGGCGATAATGTCCTTGATCACCTGCTCGATCTGGGCGGTCAGCTCAGCCGGCACCTTGTCCTCGAAGTCGTGGTAAGGGGCCAGGCCGACGCCGCCGTTCTCCAGCGTGCCCAGGTAGTCGTCGCCCAGGGTCAGGCTGCCGTCCACCAACGCGGCGATGGTGTCAAAGACCGCGGCATCCATCTTCTTCAGCACCGAGCTGAGGAAGACATCGCCGAACTCCGGCGCCGAGAGGAACTGGTCGCTGTCCACGCCGATCATCATCAGGCCGCGCTCCTGCGCCGCAGCCGCGCTGCCCAGGCCGACGGGGCCGGCCACGGGGAAGATCACGTCGCAGCCCTCGTCGAAGAAGACCTCGGCCAGGCGGCGGCCATCGTCGGTGGACTCGAAGTTGCCGGCGAAGACGCCGTCGTTGGCCGCGTTGTCCCAGCCCAACACCTCGATCTCAGTGCCATTCTGCGCGCTGTAGTAGTTGGCGCCGTTCTGGAAGCCGATCATGAACTCCACCACCGGCGGGATGTTGATGCCGCCGTAGGTGCAGACGGTGCCCGTCTCGCTCATGCCCGCGGCCAGATAGCCGGCCAGGAAGGAGGGCTGGGCCACGTCGAAGAGCAGCCCCTTGACGTTGGGCGCGCTGCTGGCCGAGTCGATGATCGCGAACTTGCTGTCGGGATTGGCCTCGGCCGCAGCCTTGGTGGCGTCAGCCAGCAGG
>JACSRL010000738.1 GCA_014879765.1 Anaerolinea sp.
AGGCGTCTGCGCCGTATCGAGACCCCTGCGCCTCGCCGGTCGAGTAGGCGTCTGCGCCGTATCGAGACCTCTGCGCGGCCCGCCCGATGGCCTCAGCCACCGCCGCCGGATCCACCAGCGCCTGCGGCACCAGGATCGGCAACACCGCGTCGAAGGCGTCGCTGGCCAGCAGCGCGGCCACCGCCTGCTCGAACTGCGCCGGCTCCGCCCCGCCCAGCATGTCCACCGGGTTGGAAAGCTGCGCCTCAGGGTGGGTGAAGGCCGCCAGCAGAGCCTGCGTCTCCGGCGGCGTGGGCGGCATGGCCATGCCGGCCTGCTCCAGCGCATCGGCCGCCAGGCTGGCCGGCCCGCCCGCGTTGGTCACCACCGCGACCCGCCGGCCGCGCGGCAGCGGCCCATAGGCCAGGGCCAGCGCGTGGTCGAACAGCTCCTCCACCGTGTCGACGCGCAACACGCCGGCCTGCGCGAAGGCCGCGTCGTAGGCGGCCATCTCGCCGGCCAGGCTGCCGGTGTGGGAGGAGACGGCGCGCGTGCCCGCCTGCGTGCGGCCAGCCTTGATCACCAAAATCGGCTTGTGGGGGGTGATGCGCCGCGCGGTGTCGATGAAGCGCCGGCCATCGCGGATCGCCTCGACGTAGGCCACGATCACCCTGGTGTTGGGGTCCTCGGCCAGCTCGGCCAGCAGGTCGGTTTCGGTGACATCGGCCGCGTTGCCCAGGGTGGCGAAGCGGCTGAAGCCGATCCCCTTGCCGGCCGTCCACTCCAGAATGCCGCCGCAGATCGCGCCCGACTGGCTGACGAAGGCGATGGGGCCGGGCTTGGGCATGGTGCGGATGAAGGTGGTGTTGAGGCCGGTGTGCGCGTCCAGCGTGCCGACGCAGTTGGGGCCGATCAGCCGCATGTTGTGCTGGCGGGCGATGCGCAGCAGTTCCTGCTCCAGCGCCGCCCCCTCCGCGCCCACCTCGCGAAAGCCGCCGGAGATGACGATGGCCCCCTTCAGCCCGCGCCGGCCGCAGGCTGCCAGCACGTCGGGACAGGCCGCGGCCGGAACCATCAGCACCGCCAGCTCCACCGGATCAGGCACGGTGTCGATGTCAGGATAGCAGGGCAGGCCCAGGATCTCATTGGCGCGCGGGTTGACCGGGTAGACCGCGCCCGTGTAGCCGTAGCTCAGGCAGTTGCGCAGCACGCCATGGCTCAGCTTGCGCGGGTCGGCCGACGCGCCGATGACGGCCACGCCGCTGGGGTTGAAGAAGGGGGTGAGGGTCGAGCGGGAAGGGGGAAGCGAGTCGGACATCAGCAAGCTCCTTGTCGGTGGTTGGTGCGGCCACAATCTGGCCGTTGCCGAGACCCTGGCCTGCGAGCTCTGGACAGCAGATCGACGACTGGTGAACGCAGCCAACCAGCCCTGGGTGCGACTGGCAGGAGACGATCCTGCAGCGATGCTGGCTACGTGACAAGTGGGCGGTGGATGACAGAAAACCGCACGATACGCCGCGCCGGATAGGATACCTTGGGCAAACGCGCCTTGCGGTCAATCGCCATCCAGACCTCAAAAGGCCACTGCGAACCGAGTTGAATGATCTCGTCGCTAGTGTTCATGGATGTGTTATACAAAACGTCGGCACTTTTCACAAACTGCCGACGTTTTACGTGGTGGATAGCTCTCTCATAGGTTCATTGTAACTGCTCAGCCAGTCGTACAGAAACCGGGTTTTTCTCGTGCGGGCATGGTTTTCGTCTGCGCAA
>JACSRL010000188.1 GCA_014879765.1 Anaerolinea sp.
ATGCGCCAGGGCAGCGATCTGCCCCTGGGCGAGCTGGCGCGGCTTTTCGACGAGTATTTCTTCCAGGATGACCGCTTCGTGCGCACGGTCTTCACCGGCGAGACGCAGATCGGCCGCTCGCTGGCGAGGGAGGAGGCGCTGGTGCAGGGCGACCATGTGGAAATCCTGGACTGGGAGCGGGCCAGCCATTTGATCGAAAGCGCCTCGGCCCACGCGGTCTCCACCTGCGCCTGCCGCCATCACCACAGCCACCTGGGCACGGCCTGCGAGCGGCCGCAGCGCACCTGCCTGACCCTCAACTACGGCGCGGAGCTGCTGGCGCGCAACGGCATCGCCGAGCGCATCGACGCGCGCGAGGCCATGCAGATCCTGGAGCTGAGCAAGAAGGCCGGCCTGGCCCAGACCGGCGACAACGTGCAGCACAACGTCAGCTACATCTGCAACTGCTGCCCCTGCTGCTGCGGCATGATGACCGCCATCCGCCGCTTCGACATCAAGAACGCCATCGTCAGCTCCAACTGGATCAGCGAGATCGACCTGGAGCGCTGCACCGGCTGCGGCCTGTGTGTGGACGCCTGCCCCACTGCCGCGATCGAGATCGTGGTGGGCGAGGCGGAGGAGGGACGCAGGAAGCCGCCGCGCTGGGCCGTGCGCGACGCTGAGCTCTGCCTGGGCTGCGGCGTCTGTCATGGCGCCTGCCACCGCGGCGCGGTGCATCTGACGCCGCGAGAGCAACGCGTCTTCACCCCGGAGACCACCTTCGACCGCATGGTGGCCATGGCCATCGAGCGCGGCAAGCTGGCCGATCTGATCCTGGACAACACCGAGGGCTGGGGCTATCACGCGCTGGGCCGCATCGTCCAGGTGATCGAGGCCACGCCCCCCTGGAAAGCCGCCCGCGCGGTCAAGCCGCTGCGCTCAGCCTTCCTCAACGCCGTGGTGAGCGGCGTCAAGGCTTCAGCCGGCCAGGCTCAGGAGGTGGTGGGCTGATGTCTGGCCGGCAGGTGGCTTTGATCGTGGCCGGGCTGCTGCTGGCGCTGGCTGTGGGCGCGCTGATTGTCGTCACGTTGCTGGCGCTGGGGTTGATGTGACGCCAGCGACCGGGGCTGAGATCGGGCCGCTGCGTTGTTGTCGCCAGGGACGGACTGTGTTAAGATTTCGCAAGTTGCCGGCTGCCGCAGCCGGCAACTTGCGAAATCTGCTATGTCACCGGAGTTACCAATGCCTGAACATCGTCTGCTCTATCTCTCCCGCGCCGACGTGGAAGCGGTCGGCGTGGCCATGCCGGAGATCATCGACGCGCTGGCCGAGGCCTTTCATCTGCACGGCGAGGGTAAAGTGGAGATGCCGCCCAAGCCGGGCGTCCATTCCCGGCCCGACGCCTTCATCCACGCCATGCCCTGCTACATCCCCGGCCCCGAGGCCATCGGCGTCAAGTGGGTGGCCGGCTATCCCGACAATCCCCAGCGCGGCCTGCCCTACATCAATGGCCTGCTGGTGCTCAACGACGCCGACACCGGCCTGCCGCTGGCCGTCATGGACTGCACCTGGATCACTGCCAAGCGCACCGGCGCGGCCACGGCCCTGGCCGCGCGCTACCTGGCCCGCCCCGACTCGCAGACCGTGGGCATCCTTGGCTGTGGCGTGCAGGGGCGCAGCAACCTGGAGGCGCTGCGGGTGCTTTTCCCCATCCAGCGGGTGATGGCCTACGATCGCACACAGGAAAACGCGCGGCGCTTCGCCGACGATGTGGGTGAGCCAGGCAGGCTGGCGGTGACGGTGGTGGATGACCCGCGCCAGGCCGTCAGCGGCTGCGACATCGTGGTCACGGCCGGGCCGATCCTGCGCCAGCCGCACGCCACCATCCAGGCCGGCTGGCTGGAGGCCGGCGCGTTCGCCTCGCTGGTGGATTTCGATTCCTACTGGGCGCGCGCCGCGCTGGCCGAGGCCGACAAATTTTGCACCGACGATCTGCCCCAACTGGAACATTACCGGCACGCGGGCTACTTCCAGGAGATCCCCCCGGTTCATGCCAGCCTGGGTGAGCTGGTCACCGGCCAGAAGCCGGGCCGCCAGTCGCCCACCGAGCGCACCATGGCCGCCAACCTGGGTCTGGCGCTGGACGACATGGCCACCGCGCCCATCGTCTACCGCCGCGCGGTGGAGCGTCAGATCGGCCGCTGGCTGCCGTTATGAGGCAGCCAGCGGGCTGGCGCTAGGCTGGCGGCTGAACGGCCAGGTCGATCACCGCGTGAACCTCTGCCCCGTCCAGCTCCCAGGACACGGGAAAGGGCGAGCGGCGCAGCAGAGCCCAGATGCCGCGGTTCTCGCTGCGGAAGGTGGCGGTCAGCCGCTGGAGACCCTCCGCCTGCGCGTGAGTACAGGCTAACTGCAACAACGCCGAGCCGATGCCAAGCCGCTGCATGTCATCGCGTACCGATACCGCCAGCTCAGCCTCGTCGGGTATGGTACGAATGTAGCGCACCGCGGCCACCGGCGCGTCTGGCATCTCGGGCAGGTCTGTGAAGGCCAGCCAGGCCATGTCGGTCGGCGGCCCGAGCTGCGCCAGCCGCTCCGCTTCCTGCTGCACCCGCTGCAGGTCCGGGGCGACCATCGCCTTGCTGAAGCGCAGGTAGCGGCTGGATGAACTCAGATGCTGGAACAGGTCAACCAGCACCGGCCCATCGCCCGGCTGTTCCGGCCGAATCCGCAGCGTCAGGCCGCCAGCGGTGGAAAGCGTCGTCCAGTCGAAAGGTGCAGTCATGGCAGGTGGCCACTGGAGAGGCAAGGGTTTGAGCCGGCTAAAACCGCCGGGCATCAGAAATCGGAAGTTTGCAACGCTCGTTTCATGCAACTGGCCGCGGTCAATACTTCCGATTTCCAGACGCGTTTAGTTGAGCGAAGGTGAGCCATGGCTATGGGCCTGCAAGTAGACGACAATCTCAACCTGATGGCCGCGCGGCTGCCAGGTGACGTGATAGGGCGAGTAGCTAAGAATCTGCCAGACCGCTTCGTTGTCGCTGGCAAAGCAGGAGGTCATGCGCTTGACGCCCATGGCCCGCGCTTGATCCAGCACGAAGTAGAGCATCTTGCCGCCGATGCCCTGGCCCTGCACGTCATCGCGCACCACCACAGACATCTCACCCTCGTCGGGGCTGCAGCGCATGAAGCGGCCGCTGGCCACCAGGCTGTCGGGCTGGCCAGGCAGATCGGCGAAAGCCAGCCAGACGCTGCCCTCGGCGGGGCCGAGCTGCGCCAAGCGCGTGGCCTCGGCCAGCGCCGCCTCGGCCGGGCTGCGCAGGGCTACCTCGGCTCGTTCGAGACGCTTCTCCGGGCTGCCCTGTTGCAGCAATTCGGCGATGCGTGCCGTATCGTCGGGTCCTTTGGCGCGCACCCGCAGCTCCTGTCCATTGTTCAACCGCAGCGTTGTGATGATGTCGACAGCCATGTCAGACTCCTTTGTTGAATTTAAGCGATCAAGCAGTTGCTCGTTGCTCTTTTTGATCTCCAGGGGTGGGCCCTCAGCCGGCTGCTCCAGGTTGATGAAGAACTCGGTTTCAGCGCCATATACCGTGGTGGTAGACTTGAAAGGCGCTTCACGCACCAGACGCCACACCGCCCGGTTGCCTGTGCTGAATGTGCCGGTCAGATACTGCACGCCATTGTTGCGCGCATGGCGGGCCAGGTGCTGCAGAAGTTGCGCGCCGATGCCCTGGCGCTGCAGGTCATCGCGCACAGCAATCGAGACCTCGGCCGTGTTGCGCTGGGATAGGCGCATATAGCGCGCGCCGGCCACCGGCGCGTGCGGCTCACCCGGCAGGTCAGCGAAAGCGATCCAGGCCACGCCCGCTTTGGGGTCGACGGTCGCCATGCGCTGGGCCGTTTGCCAGATGAGGACAGGGTCTGGATTGGTCAACGGCTCATGGAAGCGCTGATAGCGGCTGGGCCCCGAGAGATGCTCGAACAGATGCACCAGATTCTCGGCGTCCTGCGGCTTGATGCGATAGACCTTGACCTTGAGATCCGTTTTGGTCGTAAACTGGAAGACAGCTCTACGTTTGTGCATAGATCGTACTCCTATGACGCGGTGCGTCATGGGAAGTATAGCACAAGTCATGTCCGTGTGCAAAATGTGACAGGTTCTGATTCGGGTGCATTCCAAATGGGTGGACGTCCCAGACTTCGGAAGTCCTGTCGGCTCAACCCGTTTTGCACACACCCTTCTGATTCGTCCTTTGAAACGAGGCTCCGATGACCATGCAACTTGCCGCTGTCCACCGCCGGCCCCAGCGTCTTTATTCCGCCTATATCTTCGACCTGGACGGCACCGTCTACCTGGGCGACGCCTTGCTGCCCACGGCCGGGGAGACCATCCAGCGCCTGCGCGGGCTGGGCAAGCGCACCATCTTTCTCTCCAACAATCCCACCAAGACGCGCGCCGCGCAGGCAGCCGCGCTGACCCGGCTGGGCCTGCCCACGCCGGTGGAGGATGTGCTCAACTCGGCGCTGGTGATGACCGACTTTTTGCAGCGGCGCATGCCCGGCGCGCGGCTCTTCGTCATCGGCGAGACCCCTTTGCAGCAGGCGCTGCGCCAGGCTGGCTTCGAGCTGGCCGACGATCCCGCGGTGGATGCGCTCATCGTCAGCTTTGACCGCACCTTCGACTACCATAAGCTGCAAGTGGCCTTCGACGCCCTGCGCGGCGGCGCGCGTTTCTTCGCCACCAATGGCGACAAGTACTGCCCGGTGCCGGGCGGGGGCCAGCCCGACGCGGCCGCGCTGATTGCCGCCATCGAGGCCTGCACCGATGTTCAGGTGGAGACCATCGTGGGCAAGCCGTCGGCCCACATGGCCACGGCCGCGCTGAGCCTGCTGGATCTGCCCCCCGTGGAGTGTTTGATGACCGGCGACCGGCTGGAAACCGACGTGCTGATGGGGTTGGATGCGGGCATGTCGGCCGCGCTGACCCTCACCGGCGCCACCAGCGCGGCCCAGGCCGCGGCCTCGACGATCCGGGCGACCTACATCGTCAGCCAACTGGCGGAGTTGCTACCCGACCGCGAGTTGTAATTCGTCCTGCGCGTGCAGAGGAGGAACCGCCCACTTCCTGCGCGTCTTTACACCTTAGACGCTATTCATCTTTCTGGCAGGTGTAGCTGTTGGAGCGACGAAGAGTTGATGGCTGCCATGTGCGGGTCGCGATGCACCAGGGTCAGGCGGTGTACGAGCGCCGTGGCTGCGATCACAGCGTCGATGGTTCGCAATGGGCGTTTTCGTCACGCAGGCGCTCGTCGATCAGATCGGCTATCGGATCGGCATCTTTCGGCAGCCAGGGGCGTCCCATGCCAGCCACCTGGCGAGCGAGTTCACCTCGGCTGAGCAGGGGACGGACGATCAGGACGCCATTGTCGCCCAGCGTCCAATCCAGGCGCGTTCCTGGCTGGAGATCAAGTTGATTGATCAACTTAGCGGGAATAGTGACTTGATTCTTTCCTGTTATCGTTGTGATCATGGATATATTGTAATCAAGAGCTGCTGATTGTCAAGGAAAACCGCACATACAAGAAGCTCCCAGCCAGGTGGCCGGGAGCTTCCCGCGAAAGGAGAGATACCACGATGGGCTAACGCAGGCCGCGATAGCTTTGTAAGGTCTTCATGTAGTTGGCGCGTTCGAAGGCGGCCGGCTCGGCCACGTTGCGCTGGCTCAGGCTGCCCTTCATCATCTCCACCGAGTCGTACTCATGCTCCTCCATCCAGCGGGCCAGGCCATCCACCAGGGTGGTGATGTGGCCGATGCCATGGTGCAAGAGGGCCGAGGTGGTGTTGGCGATGTCTGCGCCGGCCATGATCGCCTTGACCGCGTCCTCAGCCGTATGCACGCCGGTGGTCAGCGCCAGCGAGCAGCGGACGTGGCTGTAGAGGATGGCGATCCAGCGCAACGGCAGCCGCAGCTCCTCTGAGCTGCTCAGCACCAGGTGCGGCGCCACCGCCAGCTCCTCGATGTCCAGGTCAGGCTGGTAGAAGCGGTTGAAGAGCACCAGGGCATCGGCCCCGGCGCCGTCCAGCGCGTGGGCCATGCGCGGCAGGGCGGTGAAGTAGGGGCCCAGCTTCATGGCCACCGGGATGGTGACGTGCTGTTTGACGCTGGCCAGCACGTCCAGGTAGATCTGCTCCACCTCGCCGCAGGCGGTGTTCGGGTCGGTGGGCAGGAAATAGAGGTTGACCTCCAACGCGTCGGCGCCGGCCTGCTGGATCTTGGTGGCGTAGTCGATCCAGCCGCCCGCGCTGATGCCGTTCAAGCTGGCGATCACCGGGACATCGACCGCCTGCTTGGCCTTGCGCACCATATCCAGGTAGTGATCTGGCCCGAAACCGGGCTCGTCCAGCTTGGGGAAGTAGGTGAGCGCCTCGGCAAAGCTCTCGGTGCCATAGCCGTAGAAGTACTCGAACTGCTTGGCCTCGAACTCGATCTGCTCCTCGAACAGCGAGTGCATGGTGATCGCGGCCGCGCCGGCATCCTCCAGGCGACGAATGTTGTCGATGTTCCGGGTCAACGGCGACGCCGACGGCACGATGGGGTTCTTCAGCTCGAAGCCCATGTAATGGGTAGTCAGGTTCATGGAATCTTCTCCGTAGTTCGTGAGGAGTGAGAGGTGAAACGTGAAGCGTGAGGAGTGAAATGTGACCTGAGAACGCAACCATGGTTCACGCTTCACGCATCACGCTTCACGCATCACGTTTCACGCATCACGTTTCACGCATCAGTGGCCGGCCTCGCGGCTGTAGTCCAGCGTCGCCAACTGCTCGTACATGCGCCAGCGGGCGTTGACGTCGGCCTGCGCCTCGGCCAGCAGCATGGCCGCGGCCTGCGGGTCAGACTTGAGGAGCATGGTATAGCGAGTTTCGTTGTAGATATAATCCTGCAAGGGGATCTTGGGCCCCTTGCTGTCCAGTTGCAGCGGGTTCTTGCCCATGGCCGACAGCCGCGGATCGAAGCGCATCAGCGGCCAGTAGCCGCTGTCCACGGCCAGCTTCTGCTGATCGTTGGCGGTGGTCATGTTGATGCCGTGGGCGATGCAGTGGCTGTAGGCGATGATCAGGCTGGGGCCGTCGAAGTTCTCGGCCTCGATGATCGCGCGCACCGTCTGCGCGTCGTTGGCGCCCATGGCGATCCTGGCCACATAGACCGACCCGTAGTTCATGGCCATCATGGCCAGGTCTTTCTTGGCGGTGCGCTTGCCGCCGGCGGCAAACTTGGCCACGGCCGCGCGCGGGGTGGACTTGGACATCTGGCCGCCGGTGTTGCTGTAGACCTCGGTGTCCAGCACCAGCACGTTGACGTTGCGCCCGGTGGCCAGCACGTGGTCCAGGCCGCCGTAGCCGATGTCGTAGGCCCAGCCGTCGCCGCCGAAGATCCAGACCGACTTGGCCACCAGCACGTCGGCGATATCAGCCAGATGCCTGGTCCCGATGCTCTGGCCGGTCTCCAACTGGGCCAGCCGTCGCCGCAGCTCAGCCACCCGCTCGCGCTGCTCGTAGATGCCGCTTTCGTCCGACTGATCGGCGTTCAGCAGCGCCGTCACCAGCTCCGGCCCGATGAGCTCGGCATGGGCTTGCAGCAGCTCGTGCGCAAATTCCAGCCGTTTGTCCAGCGTCAGGCGCATGCCCAGCCCGAACTCGGCGTTGTCCTCGAACAGGCTGTTGGACCAGGCCGGCCCGCGGCCGCTGGCGTCCTTGGTGTAGGGGGTGGTGGGCAGGTTGCCGCCGTAGATCGACGAGCAGCCGGTGGCGTTGGCCACGATGGTGCGGTCGCCGAAGAGCTGGGTCACCAGCTTGATGTAGGGCGTTTCGCCGCAGCCGGAACAGGCGCCGGAATACTCGAAGAGCGGCTGCAGCACCTGGTTGGTCTTGACCAGCTTGATGTTCACCGTGCGCCGGTCGATGTCGGGGATGCCCAGGAAGAAATCGTAGTTCTCCACCTCGCGCTGGCGGATGGGCGGCTGCGGCTCCATGTTGATCGCCTTGAAGCGGGGCTCCCGCTTGTTCTTGGCCGGGCAGACGTGGACGCAGGCCGCGCAGCCGGTGCAGTCTTCCGGCGCTACCTGGATCGAATAAAGCCAGCCGGGGAATTCCTTGCCCTTGTACGGCATGGACTGGAAGCTCTCCGGCGCGCCGGCCAGCGCCTCCGGCGGGAAGGCCTTGATGCGGATGGTGGCGTGCGGGCAGACCAGCGCGCATTTGCCGCACTGGATGCAGACGTCCGGGTCCCAGATGGGGATCTCCAGCGCCAGATTGCGCTTCTCCCACTGGGCCGTGCCCACCGGGAAGGTGCCGTCGATGGGCATGGCCGACACAGGGAGCAGATCGCCGCGGCCAGCGATGATCTCGGCCGTCACCTTCTGCACGAAGTCAGGCGCCGCGGCCGGCACCGGCGGCGGCAGCTCCAGCGCGCTGGTGATCTGGCTGGGCACCGGCACTTCGAACAGGTTGGCCAGCGTGTCGTCCACGGCCTTATAGTTGGCCTGCACCACCTTCTCGCCCCGCTTGCCGTAGGTCTTGTAGATCGATTCCTTGATCGCGGCGATGGCCTCTTCCCGCGGCAGCACGCCGGAGATGGCGAAGAAGCAGGTCTGCATGATGGTGTTGATGCGGCCGCCCATGCCGGTCTTGTCGGCCACCGCGTAGGCGTCGATCACGTACAGCTTCATGCCCTTGCTGATCAACTGCTCCTGGTAGACCCGCGGCAGCTTGTCCCACACCTCCTCCTGGGAGTAGTAGGTGTTGAGCAGGCAGATCGCGCCCGGCGCAGCCTTGGCCAGCACGTCGAAGCGCTCCAGGAAGACCGACTGGTGGATGGCGATGAAGTTGGCCGATTCGATCAGATAGGGCTGGCGGATCTCGGTGGGGCCAAAGCGCAGGTGGGAGACTGTGGTCGCGCCCGACTTCTTGGAGTCGTAGACGAAATAGCCCTGGGCGAAGTTGGGGGTGTCCTCGCCGATGATCTTGATGCTGTTCTTGTTGGCGCCCACCGTGCCGTCCGCGCCCAGGCCATAGAAGAGCGCCCGCACCATCTTGGGGGACTCGATAGCGAAGCTGGCGTCCACATCCAGGCTGGTGAAGGTCACGTCGTCGATGATGCCCACGGTGAAGTGGTTCTTGGGGGCTGGCTTGGCCATCTCATCGAAGACCGCCTTGACCATGGCCGGCGTCCACTCCTTGCTGGAGAGGCCGTAGCGGCCGCCGACCACCCGAATGTGGGTCTGGCCGCTTTCCATCACAGCGGTGATGACATCCTGGTAGAGCGGCTCGCCGGCCGCGCCCGGCTCCTTGGTGCGGTCCATGGTGGCCAACACCTTGACCGTGGGGGGCAGCGCGGCCATGAAATGCTCGCCGCTCCAGGGGCGCACCAGCCGGATCTTGAGCACGCCCACCTTCTCCCCCTGGCCGGCCAGGTATTCGGCCGTGTGCTGGGCGGTCTCGGCGGCCGAGCCCATGATGACCATCACCCGCTCGGCGTCGGGCGCGCCCACGTAGTCGAAGAGGTGGTATTGCCGGCCGGTCAGCGCCGCGAACTTGTCCATCGCGGCCTGGACGATGCCCGGCACCTTGAGGTAGAAGGGGTTGACCGTCTCGCGGCCCTGGAAGTAGACGTCGGGGTTCTGGGCCGTGCCGCGCATTACCGGACGCTCCGGGGTCAGGCCGCGGCCGCGGTGGGCCATCACCAGCTCGTCGTCGATCATCGCGCGGATGTCATCGTCGGTGAGCTGTTCGATCTTGGCCACCTCGTGGCTGGTGCGAAAGCCGTCGAAGAAGTGGATGAAGGGGATGCGCGCCTCCAGCGTGGCGGCCTGGGCCAGCAGCGCGAAGTCCATGATCTCCTGCACCGAATTGCTGCACAGCATAGCCCAGCCGGTCTGGCGCACGCCCATCACGTCGCTGTGGTCGCCGAAGATCGACAGCCCCTGTGCGGCCAGGCTGCGCGCGGCCACGTGGAAGACCGTCGAGGTCAGCTCGCCGGCGATCTTGTACATGTTGGGGATCATCAACAGCAGGCCCTGCGACGCGGTGAAGGTGGTAGTCAGCGAGCCGGTCTGCAAGGCGCCATGCACCGCGCCGGCCGCGCCCCCCTCCGACTGCATCTCCGCCACCAGCGGCACCGTGCCCCAGATGTTGGGCTTCAGCTCAGAGGTCCACTGGTCTGCCCATTCACCCATCGCGCTGGAGGGGGTGATGGGATAGATCGCGATCACTTCGTTGGTCTTGTGGGCAATGTAGGCGGCTGCCTCGTTGCCGTCGATAGTCACAATCGGTCGATTGGCCATGTTAATCCTGTCCTACGATATGATACTATGGCTGGCGGCTCCCGGTTGGCGGTCCCTGGGCCAGAAGCCCCTGGCTGCTTGCTGCCGGCCTGGATGGTCGACGGCCCGGCGCAGCGAAGCAGTCATCGTCAATAATGCGGCCCGCCCACGCCTGGGGCGGCACAAGACCATGATACCCCTAAAAGCAGATTCCAACCATGATATAGGTCATATGTAGGCAGGATTTTTCGCAGATTCCCCCAAAATGGCGCTACGCGACGATCCCGAGGCGTCCCGTGGAAAGATCAGGAGGCGTCCCGTGGAAAGATCAGGAGGCGTCCCGCGGAAAGATCAG
>JACSRL010000853.1 GCA_014879765.1 Anaerolinea sp.
CTGGAACGGCACCAACGAGTTCTTGCAGCAGGCGTCGCACAACCAGGTGCAGGAAGTGGCGATCTACTCGATCATGGAAAACCCCATGACCGCGTGCCTCACAGCCGGCACAGAGGTGCTGGTGGACGGCCGCGCTGTCCGCCTGGACGAGGTGGTGGACAATTGGCAGCCGGAAGCTGCGGCGCAGGTGACGACCATCGCCGCCCTGGGCAAGCTGGGGCCAAGCCAACTGCTGGGCGTGCACAAGAACCCCGCGCCGGAGGAATTGATTCGCATCCACACCAAATCTGGCCTGCAGTTGACGCTGACGCCGAACCACGAAGTGGCGGCTGACCGTTGGGGACAAAACGGGCATGGGCCGTGGGTGCGGGCCGACGAACTGCAAGCCGGCGACCGCGTCTATGCCCTTAAGCGCCTGCGGCTGGCAGGCAAGACGCCGCTGGTCATCGACCTGCTGCCGGACAGCTTCCGCGTCGCCGACAGCGCGCTGCTGGACGAAGTCAAGCAAGGCTTACAGGCGAAATTCGGCGCCGTGCGCACTGCCTATCAGACGCTCGGTCTGGTGGAGCCTGACCCGCGCGTCACGTCGATCCCGCTGGCGGTGCTGCGCCAACTGGTCGCCGCGCTGGACATGGATTGGCAGGCGTTCAAGTTGCGCATCACCCAGGTTGCGCCGCCCAGCGGCCACCCGCGCATGGACGTGATCGAATTGACGCCGGACTTCTTCTACCTGCTGGGCCTGTTCGCCGCCGACGGTTCGGTGGACTGGCGCGGCCCCGGCTGGAGCCGCATCAACTTCACCAACAGCGACGTCAGCCTGCTCGCGGCGTTCACCGCCCGCTATCACCAGATCTTCCCGACCGCAGAGCTTGGGCAGCGCAGCAAAGAGGGCGGCGGCATAATCGACGGCCGCCAGGTGAACTCGACCCAGCCCAGCACCGATCTCTACAGCAACAACTTCCTCTTCGGGGTGTTGGCGGATGCTTTCGGCGTGCGCAAACAGGACGCGCCCACCTGGGCGCTGAGCCGCATGGTCGGGCTGCCGGAGACGCACATCGCCGCGTTCCTGGCCGGCGTCTTCGACGGCGACGGCTCGGTGCGGCTGCGCACCTATGCCGAACGTTGGCCCGTGGGCGAGGCGTACCTGAACCACAGCGACGAGCAGGCTGCTCGCGATCTGCAACTGCTGCTCAAACGGCTGGGCATCCTGAGCCAACTGCGCCAGGATCGCACCGTCTGGCGCGTGGAACTGCACGGCGGCAACCTGCGGCGCTTTGCCGAACTGGCGCCGGCGCAACATGCCGCCAAAGCGGCTACGCTGGCCAAAATCGCCGCGCTGCCCCGGCCGGCGCCGGACAAAACCCAGGAGCAGGTGCTGCCGTTCAAGGCCGGTCTGGCCCTGGCCGAACTGCCGGAAAGCCAGACGGTGCTCAGCCGCTCGACCCTGTTCTACTACAAGACCGGGCGCTCGCGCCCCGTGGCGGACAACCTGGCGGCGGTCGTGGAAGAAGCCCCCGAAACCGCCATGGCCCTGGCGCCCTATCTCGACCCGGACTACTTCCTGGACACCGTGACCGCGGTGGAGCGCGTGGCCAACGCCGGGCAATACAGCCATGTCTACAACCTGAGCCTGCGCGACATCAACAGCTACCTGGCCAACGGCATCCACGTCAAGAACTGTGGCTGCTTCGAATGCATCGCGATGGTCATCCCCGAAGCCAACGGCATCATGGTGCTCAGCCGGGAA
>JACSRL010000855.1 GCA_014879765.1 Anaerolinea sp.
GCGAACACGTGATTTCGATACGGCAGCCTACTCAATCCACGTGTTCGCACCCGCCGGCTGAGCAGTTACTTTCACACACGCTTCGCGGTCGTTCAGCCAATGACCATTGGCAATTGCCAATTGCCAATTGCCAATTGCCAATTGACAATTGACAATTGACAATTGGCAATTGGCCGCCACGTCACCGAATCTCAGTGTTCACTCTTCACGCTGCACCGCTCACCACCCGCTGGGCCTGGCGGCTGACCGCGCTGGCCGCTTTGCTGCTGGCCGGCCTGGTCATCGCCGGGCTTGGCCTTGGCTTTCTGCGCACCGGGACGCGGGTCACGGTGACAGTGGACGGCCTGGCCGCGCCGGTGATCACCCATCTGCACACCGTGGACGAGCTGCTGGCCGAGATGCAGATCGAGCTGCGACCGGAGGATCGCCTCTCACCGGCCGCCGCGACCCCGCTGCAGTCGGGGCTGGCCATCGACATTCAGCGGGCCCGGCCGGTGCTCTTGGACGTGGACGGCCGGGTGAAGTCCTTCTACAGCCAGGCCACGTCGCTGGAGACGTTGCTGGCCGAGCGCGACGTGGCGGCCAGCGCCCACGACCTGGTCAGCCTGGCGGGCCAGCCCGCGGCCGTGGACGCTGCCCTGCCGCCGCCGGTTATCGTCGGTGGACGGAACCTGCCCGGCCTGCCCGGCGTATATCCCTGGCGAGGCGTTCGCAGCGAGCCGCTGGCCGTGGCCCTGCGCCATGCCGCGCCGCTGACGGTGCAGATCGGCAACCTGGCCTGGGACAGTTGGAGCACCGCCAGCACGGTGGGCGAGGCGCTGGCCGAGCTGGGCATGGTCTTCTACGAGGGCGATCGTGTCCAGCCGGGCCTGGGCGCGCCGTTGGGCGTGGAGCATCGCCGGGTGGTGATCGAGCGCAGCAAGCCGGTGGCCATCGCTACCGCCAGCCACAGCCTGCACACCCGCAGCCGCGGCGCCACCGTGGCCGATCTGCTGGCCGAGAATGGCCTGCTGTTGACCGGTTTCGACCGCGTCGAACCCGCCCTGGACACGCCGCTGACCCCTGACCTGGCCGTGCGCATCACCCGTGTCCAGCACCTTTTCGAGGTCGAGGAGCAGGTGACCCCCTACGAATCGGTCTGGCAGGCTGATCCAGAGCTGGAGATCGACAGCCAGCGGCTGGATCAGGAAGGGGTCAACGGCATCACCCGCCAGCGCTACCGGGTGATCCTCGAGGACAGCCAGCCCATCACCCGCACGCTGGACGATAGCTGGCTGGCCCAGGCGCCGGTGACGCGGGTGAACATGTACGGCGCCAAGATCGTGCTGCGTGAGCTGGAGACGACCGCGGGAACGCTGACCTACTGGCGTCGCATCCGCATGTTCGCCACCTCCTACTCGCCCGACGAGGCCGGCGTGCCGCGCAGCTCGCCCTACTACGGCCTGACCCGCACCGGCCGCAAGGCGGGCTACGGCGTGGTGGCCGTGGATCCCAACGTGGTGCGGCTGAACAGCCAGCTCTACATTCCCGGCTACGGCCCGGCTGTGGCCGGCGACACCGGCGGCGGCATCGATGGCCGCTGGGTCGATCTGGGCTTCGACGAGGGCCGGCTGACGTCGTGGAACCGTTGCGTCGATGTCTATCTGCTGGGCCCGCCGCCGCCCTCCTATCTGATCCCATACCGCCTGCCCAAAGGGCCGGCGGTGGCATGTTTGCAGTGATGAATTCTGCCACAACCCCTGCT
>JACSRL010000274.1 GCA_014879765.1 Anaerolinea sp.
CAAGAACCTGGCATAGCTTCAACCGGCCGGCTTTGCCGTCCGAAGTCTGGGGTGTCAACTCACTTTGAACACACCCAAATCCACGTTTGGCCCACCGACTGAATAGTAACCGTGGATCGCTGTTGTCGTGAAAACGCCTTGCCATCCTGCAAACATAAATCCCACCAACACACGCACGCTTCACGCTTCACGTTTCACGTTTCACGCTTCACGCCCCCAACTTCCCAGGAGCACTTCCATGTCTATTGCCTTCATCCACGACCGTCTGGCCATGGCCACGCTGCTGTTCGGCGCCATCTGCGTGGCCTGGGGCCTCCTCAACTATCTGCGCAAACAGCCGGTGACCAGCGGCTACTGGGGCGCACTGGTGATCCTGCAGATTCTCGCCGTGGTGCAGACGGTGGTCGGCCTGCTGGTTTTTGCCGGCGGCGGCAGCGGCGGGCTGCTGCGCCCCATCGTGCATGGCCTCTACGGCGCCACGCTGCTGCTCTCGCTGCCGGCCGCCTACATCTACAGCGGCGGCAAGGACACCCGCAACGAGAATATGGTCTATGCGCTGGTCTGTCTCTGGCTGGTTTTCATCACCGAGCGGGCCATCAGCACCGGCCAGGAGGGGGTGGCGCCGGCGCTTTCCTGGCTGCTGAGCCTGCTCTGAGCTACAGACAAGTCGCCGCCTGGTGGTCACTGCTGCTCCTTGGGCATCAAACAGCATCTGGCCAGGCGGCCGGCGACTTCCGCAGTCTACGGCGTGGCCGTTGCAGCCGGCTGGCTGCTCTCGGTCGATGCGTCCGGCCCCACCAGATAGTAGGCGGCCCAGGGGGTGTAGCTGCTCTTCAGCGTCTCGTCGCTCAGGACATTGCCCGTCAGGTCGCGGATCACGCGATGCCAGGCCACATCCATGCCCCGGGCGGCCCAGTCCACCTGTCGCACTTCCCCCGGCGCCAGGCTGGCGTCGCGCTGGTAGATGGCCGGCGGCGGCGGCGTCTCCTTGAGAATCTCCGGCCCGGTCACATCCACCGTCCACGGCGGCTGGACGCCGTAGAACTTGAAGGTCAGCGTGCCCTTGGCCTCATTCAGCTCCGATTTGATGATCAGATAGCTGTCGGTGGTGTTGCGAAACTTGAAGTCGACGTCAGGGGTGTAGATGGTGGCATCCAGTCCCGGCTCGCCGTACCAGCCCACCACATAGCCGTGGTTCCAGCGCTCCTCGATGGGGAAGCCGCCGTAGTAGGCCGCGCGAAAGACCGTGGTGCTGACCTGGCAGACGCCGCCGCCGATGCCCACCGCGGTGCGGTCGCCCCAGATGATCAGCGAGTCCTTGTAGCCATACTCCGCGCTGACGTCGCCGATAGCCTGATTGAAGGAGAAGACCCCACCCGGCGGTATCACCGTGTTGTCCACCGCGGCCGCGGCCACAGCGATGTTGTGTACCCGGTCGGCGCTGGAGCCCTTGAAATTCGACGTGCCCTGGGCCACCACCGTCAGCGCGCCCAACTGCTCGATGGTGTGCATGTTGACCGCCGGCTCGACCAGGGTGAGCGGCAATGTGGCCTGGCGATCGGGGCTGAGCGCGGCCCGGCGGATGGCCTCCAACGTGGCCGGCGCGTCCAATGTCCGGCCGGTCTGGCTGGGGGAGACGATGCTGATCTCGCCGCTCTGGGCGTCGAAGGCAATCTCAGCGTCGCGCGGCTCACGCGCCAGCTCGGCCGCCCAGCCCTGCACCTGGGGCAGCAGCGGGGTCACGTCGAACGAAGCCACCACCTGCAGCGCGCCGTCAAGCTGGGGCGTCATCTCGGTGCTGACCAGTTGGGCCAGCGTCTCGGCCGGGATGGTGAAGCTGGGCGGCGGCGCGTCGTTGTCCAGGTCAGGCTCAGCAGCGGTCAGCGTCACCGGCCCGCCCAGCACCTGACGGACGAACACCTCGGCCTGGCTGACATCGGCCAACAGCGGGCGGGTCTCCTTGACCACCAACGGGACGGTCGCGCCGCCGTTGGCCAGCAGCGCATCGTAGATCGCATCCAGGCTGGCGGCCACATCCAGCGAATAGCCCACCTGGCTGGGGGTCGAGGTGACCTGCAAGCCGTCGATGCGCAGCGTGGCCTCCGAGGTCGGCTGATTGAGCGCGCGGGCGCGCTCCTCCAGCCAGGCCAGCCCGGCCGAGCGGTCGACCGCCTCATCGGCCAGCACCTCGTGGCCAAAGCGGTAGGTGGCCAGTTGCTGTTGCAGATTGCCCTGAAGCTGGGCGGCCGCGTGCAGCGGCTCCGCTGCAGTCAGCGGGCTGCGGCCCAGCCGGTAGGCCGCCGTGGCCGCGCTGGCGGCGTCGAAGTTCACCCCCAGGTCCTTGGCTGTCAGCACCCAGCTCTGGTCGCCGTAGCGCACCGTCACCGGCGCCAGGGGGTAGGGATCGAAGGCCGCGCCCAACACCGTCTCAGCTTCGGCCAGCGTCATGCCGCTCAGATCGATGCCGCGCACCGACACGCCGGGGAAGATGCGGCCCGCATATTGCTGTTGGAACCAGACCACCCCGGCCACCGCGGCCAGGGCCGCCAGCCAGATGGCCAGCGCCAACAGAGCCAACAGCAGGCGGCCCCAGGAAAAGGATCTCTTCGATTCGATAGGCTGTGGCCGGGCCACGGCTGGCTGAGTTGCTTGCACAGTCATCACACCTGATCTGTAAATAGCCGGAACTATTCAGTCGCAGGTGCCGGGCACTTGAATCTACCTCAAGCGCAAGTGCCCGGCACCTGAACAGTTACAAATAGCCGCTGATTTGTCGTTGCGCCGCGTATCAGATGGCGCTCACGGTCTCGGTGCGCTCCTGGCCGGCCGTGTCCTGAAAAGTCACCAGCCACTGCGGCGTCCAGGCCACAGCCAGACGCTGCACGCTGACATCGCTCTTGCGCGGGCGCACCGCGTAGGGTTCGATCTGGTCCTGTGCCTGGCTCCAGCGGTCGGCGGCATTCTGGCTGATGCTCTCCAGCTCCGCCTGCAGGTCGGCGATCTCTTGATTCAAGCGGGCGATGGTCTCCTGCGATGCCAGAACTTCCTGCTTGGCGCGCGCGGTCATCTGGCGCTTCTGCGAGGCGGAGCCCAGCGCGCTGGTGACGCGCCGCCGTCCGCCGAACAAACTGAGCAGCGAATCGCCGGCCGACAGCATCTCCTGCTGCTTGCGCGCGTCGTAGGCGGCCTGATCCTTCTGCAGCCCGATCTCTTCCCGGCGCAGCTTCTCCTGCAGGCTGTTCAATTTGGTTTCAACCCTGGCGGCCAGCTTGTCAACCTCGCCGTCACGCTGTTCGCGGGCCACCTGCTGCAGACGAATCTTGAAGGCGCGCTCATCCTCGCCCGGCATCGAATAGACCTTGAGCGGCGGGCTGTAGAACAGCGGATAGCTCTGATTGCGGAAGAGATAGTCGGCCAGATCGCTGGACAGGGCCGCCAGCTTGCGGGCCGTGTTGATGGTGGCAGGCGTTTCACCGAAGACAGCATCCTCCTCCGGCTGGCTGGCCAGGTCGTCGTGGCCCAGATCCAGGGGGCTGGCCTGGTCCCAACGCACCAGGCCGCTGCCGCTGGGCGCAGCAACCAGCATGGCGATCTCCTGCTGCTGGCGCACGCTGCGCTTGTCGTCCACGAAATTGATCGCAGCCATGCCCAATATCTGGGCGTCATAGCGCAGGCTGGAGCCGGTCACGTTCAGTTTGAAGCCCAGCCGGCTTTCCAGATCGCCCAGCGCCTGATACTTGCTGCGCCGCGTCGGCAGATAAACCTGCGGCACATCGGGCGGCAGCCCTGGCGCTATGGCCGCCCGGGCGGCTGGCGGCGCCGCGCCGGCCGGCGCGGCCGGCTGGGCGGCCGAAGGGCTGGCCGGCGCAACGGCGGTCGGTGTGGCCGGCGCGGCCTGGCCCAACAGCTCGGCCCGCTGATCTTTGACCAGCTCGCGCACCTGGCTGCGGGTCAACGGCCCGCGCAGATAGCTCATGGCCCAGCGGGTCTGGAAGATGACCGGCTTGCTCTGGTTGACGTTGTGCAGCAGAAAGACGCGGTTGCCCAGCGCCGAGATGATCTTGTCCAGCTCCTGACGGTTGGGCCGGTTGCTGCCCTCGGTGGGCAGGCCCTCCAGGCCATCCAGCAGACGCTGCTTGTCGCGGTCGGCCTGCAGCTTGCCGATGAACCAGGTGCCGGCGTTGGTCAGCCCCTTGTAGTCCAGGTCCACCGGGTTCTGCGTGGTCAGCATGACGCCCAAACCGAAGGCGCGCGCCTGTTTGAGCAGGGTCAGCATCGGCCGCTTGCTGGGCGGATTGCCGGTGGGGGGAAAATAGCCGAACACCTCATCCATGTAGAGCAAGGCGCGCAGGCTGGTGGTGCCCCCCTGGGCGCGCATCCAGGTGATCACCTGCTCCAGCAGCAGGGTGACGAAGAACATGCGCTCGGCGTCGCTCAGATGGGCGATGTAGAAAATGCTGACGTTGGGCCTGGCGTCGCCGCCGTAGAGCATGTGGTCGATATCCAGCGGCACGCCCTGGATCCAGGTGGCAAAGGAGGGCGCGGCGATGATGTTGTTCAGCGCCATGGCCAGGCTGAAGCGGTCCTTCTGCGGGTAGAAGGTGTCCACGTCGAACACGCCCAACTGGCGCACCGGCGGGTTTTGGATGGCATTGATCAGCGCGGCCAGGTCCAGGCTTTGCCCGGCGCGCCAGTAGTGCTCGAACAGGGTGGCCAGCAGGATGTGCTCGCGGCTGCGCACCGGATCAGCCTCGACGCCGATCAACCCCAGCAGCGCGCTGACCGTGCCGCTGATGCGCTCGCGCAGCGCCTCCTGCTCGTCGTCCCAGTTGAGCTGGGGCGCGGCAAAGGAGCTGAGGATGCTCACCGGCACGCCCGAATCGGAGCCAGGGGTGTAGATGACGAAATCGGCGCTCTCCTTGAGCAGCTTGATGCGCTCCGGCCCCTGGTCCCAACTGGCCAGCCCCTTGGCCCAGCTTTCGGCCTGGCTGGCGGCGTAGGCCTCCACGGTCATCTCCTTGCGCCGGGCATCGTCGGGGTTGATCCAGGGCTGAAAATCCTCCGGCCGCAGCTCAGGGAAGGTCAGCAGCAGGTTGGTGATATCCCCCTTGGGGTCGATGATGATCATCGGCACCTGGTCGATGGCCGCTTCTTCCATCAAATCGATGCACAGACCGGTCTTGCCGCTGCCGGTCATGCCGACGCAGACGGCGTGGGTGGTCAGATCGCGGGCATCGTACATGATGGGGGCGTCGCCCAGCTTGGCCGCGGCCAAGTCATATTCCTTGCCAAGGTAGAACGAGCCTAAGCGTTCGGTGATGGTCATGATTGCCTTCCGAGTCGATGAGGGTGGTGTGGTGGCGCCTGGCGCAGACGCTGCGGGAGGCAGGTGTGGATGCTCGCCGCGTCCGTCATTATAACACAGCCTGGCGCACACGTCAGGTTAGCCGCGCTCCTATTGCGGCCACAATCCCAGCAGCCGCGTGTATACCAGCCATCCGCCCAGCGCCAGCCAGGGGCCGTAGGCAAAGGCATCGCGGCGGCCGGCACGGCCGGTGAGCAGCAGGCCGGCCGCGGCCAGCCCGCCCAACAGGATGCCGGCCAGCAGGCCGGCCAGCACGGCCGGAAAGCCCAGCAGCGCGCCCAGAGCCGCGGCCAGCTTGACATCGCCCAGACCCAGCGCGCCGCGGCCCAGCGTGTAAAGCAGCAGGAAGAGGCCGCCGGCCGCGGCCAGGCCCAGCCCGGCCGCGGCCCAGCCTGGCTGGCTCAGCCACAGTCCCTGCACCGCAGCCCAGGCCAGCAGCGCCAGCGTCAGCGTGTCGGGAATGCGCCGCGTCTTGAGGTCCACCAGAGCGATGCACAGCAGCAAGGCCGAGACCACCAGGGCGGAAATCGCCACAGCCGGGCTGGCCGCCTGTGCGCCGGCCCAGCCGCCCCACAGCGTCATGGCCGCGAGGGGCAGGGCCGCGCCGCCCGCGGGCACGCTGGCCCGCCGGTAGCGCGCCGCAGCCAGCCAAGCCAGCCAGCCCAGCACAAGACCGGCCAAAGCGCCAACAATCATGGAAAAGACAGTCCTCTCAAGACTTCGGAGCTTGCGCGAAACAGGTCTCGATACGGCGGCCTACTCGACCAATGTGTTGGCCAAGTACTGTCTGCCCATCTACTGTCTGGCCGCCACCGGCAGCCAGACGCTGGCCGGCTGATAGGCCCAGATCTCGCCACCGTTGGCCATGTTCCAGGTGCCCACCAGCAGCTTGTTGCCCCAGCCCAGCACCGAGTTGTCCCAGTAGGGCGCACGGTTGTTGCTGTCGCCCAGGCCGGCGAAGCCCACCTGCTGCCAGTCGCTGCCGTCCAGGGTGCGCCACACCTCCAGACCGGTGCTGTAGTTGCCGATCACCAGATAGAGCGCGCCGCCCGCGGTCTCCAGCGCGCTGGAGGTGTTGGTGGCCGGGTTGCCGAAGCCTGCGTTGACCATGCGCTGCCAGTCGCTGCCGTCACAGACCTGGCAGCGCCACACCTGGCCGGCCGCCCGCGTGCTGGCATAGAGGTAGCCATCGAAAGCTGCCAACGCGGAGATGGCCCAGTTGCTGCTCAGGCCGAAGCCAGCCGTGTTGACCAGGTTCCAGCTCACACCGTCCGCGCTGCGCCAGATCTGGCCGCCGGTGACATCGTTGATGGCGCCGGCGTAAAGCTGGCCGCCGAACACCGCCATGCTGATGATGGCCGTGTTCTTGCTGTCGCCGAAGCCGTTGGCCACGACGCGGCTCCAACTGCCCGCGTTGCCGGTGGCGCTGCGCCAAATCTCCGCGCCGCGCTCCGACGAATAGCTCCAGGTGCTGGCGTAGAGCTGACCGCCGAAGTCGGCAAAACGCACCACCTCGCCGTTGTTGACGTCGCCAAAGCCGTTGTTGACCACCCGCGTCCAGTCGCTCCCGTTGGCGCTGCGCCAGACCTGGCCGCCCAGGCTGCTGTTGCTGGCCGCGTTCCAGTTCCAGGTGCCGGCGTAAAGCTGGCCGGCGAAGACCTGCAGGTGATTGATGCCGCCGTTGTTGGCATCGCCGAAGCCGTTGATGGTCAGCGCGCGCCACTGGCCGGCTGTGTCAGCCGAGTTGCGCCAAAGCTGCGCGCCCGTGCTGGGATTGTCCGTGCCGGCGTAGAGCAGGCCGTTGAAGGTTGCCAGGCTGAGCGCCAGGGTGTTGCGCGGGTCGCCAAAGCCGTTCAGATTCCACTGAGTCCAGCCCGGCGTGCCGGGCGCATAGCGCTGCACCCGCTGGTTGTCCTGGTCAGCCACGATCAGATTGCCGGCCGGGTCAGCCTGCACCGTCGCCGGCAGGCGCAGGTTGCCGGTCTCTGGCCCCCACAGGCCGCCGATGGTGGTCAGGTAGTTGCCCAGCCGGTCGAAAACCTGCACCCGGTAGTTGCGCTGGTCGACCACCGCCACGCGGCCGGCCGAATCGACCGCCACCGACACCGGGTGCAGGTGATTGAACGAGCTGCTGAAGACCCCCGTCTCGCCGGCGAAGGTGGTGCAGGCATAGTCGCCGCCGGCCAGCACGCACTTCTGGACGCGGTAGTTGTTGGTGTCGGCCACGTAGAGCGCGCCGGTCGCGTCGATGGCCACGCCGCCAGGGGCGTTGAAGTGCCGGTCGCCGGAGCCCGCCACGCCGGTGACGCCCACGGTCTGCTTGTAATTCCAGGCGCTGTCAAAGACCTGCACCCGCTGGTTGCAGCTATCCACCACCACGATGTCCCGGTTCAACGGGCTGATCGCCACGCCGCCGGGGCAGTTGAACTGGCTGTTGCCCACGCCCTGGCTGCCGAAGCTGCGGTTGAAGCTGCCGTTGGCGTTGAAAACCTGGATGCGATGGTTGCCGGTGTCGGCCGCATAGACCCGGCCGCCGGCGTCGGTTGCGATGCTGCCCTGCGGCCCCAGGTGCAGCGCGCCCAGGTGCGTGCTGTCGTTGCCTGGCACGCCGGCCTGGCCCACAGCCCACAGCGGCTGACCGGCCGCATCCTGCTTGAGCAGCCGGTAGCCCCAGTTCTCCAGCACGTAAAGGCTGCCATCGCCGCCCACGCCGACGCCGGCCGGCGCGTTGAAGAGGCTGCCGGTGGTCAGGTAGGGAACCCCCGCGACGCCGGCCAGCAGGCCCGCCGAGACGCCGGCCGCGCTGTAGCGCTGCACCACATTGGCGCTCCAGTCAGCCGCGTAGACCGTGCCATCGGCCGCAACGCCCACGTCGGTGGGATTGGCCAGGCCGCCGGTGAACACCGCGCAACTGCCGGCCGCGCTGCACTTCTTGACCCGGCCATTGCCGCTGTCGGCGATCCAGACGGTGCCCGCGCCGTCCACTGCCACCCCTTCCGGGCCGGCCAGTTGGTTCGGGCCGCTGCCCGCGCTGCCTGTGCCGTGAAAGGTTGTGCAGGACCAGACACCGGCCAGCGTGCAGCGCTGCACCCGCGCGTTGTCGCGGTCGGCCACATAGAGCCGGTTGGAGCTGTCCAGCGCGATGTGGGCCGGGAAGCTGAAGTGGCTGTTGTCGCTGCCGGCAACGCCGGTCTCGCCGATGGTCGAATGATAGACCGGCGCGCCGCCGGAGAGGGTGTAGACCTGAACGCGCTGGTTGCCGCTGTCTGAGACGTAGAGCTTGCCCGCGCTGTCCAGCGCCACCCCGCGCGGAAAGCGGAAGCGGCTGTTGCTGGCGCCGGGGGTCCATGGGCTGCTGGCCGGCAGGGTTTGGATCAGCACGCCCTGGCGGGTCAGTTGCTTGACGCCATGCTGAAAGACCACCCACAGCGCGCCGTCGCTGGCCACGGCCACATCCTGCGGATAGGCCAGGAAATCGGCGTGGTACCAGGGCTGGCCCGGCTTGCCGATGCTCAGTTGGCTCTGGCCGGCCGCGTCGTACTTGATGACACGAAAGCCCCGTTCCTCCGCCACGTAGACGAAGCCCAAGCTGTCCACCGCCAGGCCGGTGGGCCGGTTCAGGTGCAGGGTATCGATCTGATAGGGCAGCTCCGTCTGGCCGGCGGTGGCCGCGAAGCGATAGCTGAGCCCTGGCTGGCCCAGGCTGACGGCCGATGGGCCGGCTGCGGCCTCGGGCGCGGCCGCAGCCTGGCGGCGCAGCGCGTTCAGCTCATCGGCGGGGCCGGGCAGCGGGGGCTGGGAGGATTGACCGGCGTCGGAAACTGGAGATTGCGCTGCGGCCCTGCCCTGCGGCAACAGAGGCAGCAAAAGCGTCAACAGCAACAACACGCGCAGGATATTTTTCATTTCGTGCAACTCCTGTAGTGGCAAAGGCTCTGATGCAAAGGCGATGGCCTGCCGGCGCGGCCGCTGGCTGCCGTTTAGACGGCGCCAGCAACGCCCGCGGTTCCTTGATGATTTGCGCAGATGTGGCTATAATGCCACCGCTCAAGCCATTCGTCAACATGCGGCCGGCCAGCAAGACCCACCGAAGGTTGCGCCCCGCTGCCCCGCCCGGAGAACTGCCATGCTCAAAAAACTGCTCACCGTGATCATCGTCCTGCTTGCCCTGGTGGCCGCCGCTGCCATCGTCCTGGTGTGGCTGGCCAAGCCGGCTGACGCCTGCCCCGCCTGCCTGCGCGATCTGCCGCGGCCGCTGGTCATCGCCCACCAGGGGGGCGAGGAGCTGTGGCCCAGCAACACCATGTACGCCTATGAACGGGCCGTCGCGCTGGGCGTGGACATGCTGGAGATGGACCTGCACGTCACGGCCGACGGCGCGCTGGTGCTGATGCACGACGAAACGGTCGATCGCACCACCGACGGCACGGGCCTGCTGGAAGAGATGAGCCTGGCCCAGGTCAAGGGGCTGGACGCGGGCTACTACTGGACGGCTGACGACGGCCAGACCTTCCCCTTCCGCGGCCAGGGGATCACCGTGGCCACGCTGGAGGAGGTATTCCAGGCTTTCCCCGACATGCCCATGACCATCGAGATCAAACTGGTGGAGAACCAGCCGGTGGTGGAGCCTTTCTGCCAACTGATCCGCCAATACAACATGCAGGACAAGGTGTTGGTGGCCTCCTTCCACCAGGACGCGCTGGACCAGTTCCGCGCGGCCTGTCCGGGCATCTCCACCTCCGCCACCCAGAACGAGGTGATCAGCTTCTTCGTCCGCCATGCGCTGGGCCTGGCGGCCAGCTTCAGCCCGGCGGCGCAGGCCGTGCAGGCGCCTGAGTACCGCAGCGGCCTCCACATCGTGACCCCCGGCTTCATCGACGATGCCCACAGCCGCGGCATGGATGTACACGTCTGGACCGTCAACGAGGCCGCCGACATGCAGCGCATGATCGACCTGGGCGTCGACGGCATCATCACCGACCGGCCCGATATCCTGCTGGAGCTGTTGGGGCGCTCCGGCGCTCAGCCATGAAGTGAGTTGAAATTACCTGAAAGGACTGATTGAGCGCCCAGCGCCATCGATCCTATCTCTAACACTTCTCCAACACTTCACCAATACAGTTCTAACACAGGGATGGTATCATGGGAGGGAAAGACCAAAACCAAAAGGTAACTGCTCAGGCTCGGCATTAGAAACCGGGTTGTAACTGCTCAGGTGCCGGGCACTTGCGCTTGACTTCGTAGCGTGAATTGGCTTCACGTGTCGCAT
>JACSRL010000284.1 GCA_014879765.1 Anaerolinea sp.
ACTGGCAGCGGGAACCGGCAGCGCCGGCAGCGGTGCAGACGCAACGGTCAATGCCGCCCGCCCGGCCGCCGCGCCTTGCTCCACCAGCAGCCGCGGCGCGCCGCCGATGCGGCAGGGGACGGCATCGCGGCACGTCGCGCCCGGCAGGCTCAGCCGATAGACGCCGCCGGCCGCACTCACCGTCTGCGCCTGGCCGCGCTCATCCACCAGCAGCCCCTGGGGCGCGATAGCGCGCAGCGTGACGGTGCGCGGCGCGGCCTCGCTCCACAGCACGGTGGTGGTCCGGTCGCCGCGCTCGAAGGTCACCGCGATCACCCCGCCCTGCCGCTCCAGCCGCGCCGACGTGAAACCGGCCAGGTGGGTGGCCGCGGTCTTGAAGGCGTCGAAGGCCGGCCGCGGCGAATCGTCGGCGCGCAGCAGGCCGAAAGGCTCGATGGACTCCGGGTGGTCGGCCGTGTTGCGCAGCTTGTAGACCTGCACCCGGCTGGCCCCGCCGGCGAAGGCCAGACTGAACTGCTGGAGGATGAAGGCCGCCTGCTCCTCCAGCGAGACCCGGAAGCGCGGCGCACTCCAGGGCGGCTCCTGGGGGTCATCCGAGGGGGGCGCGTTGGTCTCGTTGATCCAGATCTGCTTGCCGGTCATGCCGTAGCGCGCCAGCGACTGCCAAGTCTCGGCCAGCACGTCGCTGGTCTGGCGCGGGGTGAAGTAGAGGTGATAGACCACGCCGTCGAAGAAATAGCCCGCGGCCGGCGCCGCCGGATCGGCCGCGATGGCCTCCAGCAGGCGGTCCAGGTAGCGCCGCCGGCCATGCTCCCAGTCCCAGTAGTAGGTCATGCCGGCCACGTAGACCTGCATCGCCGGGTCGACCCCCTTGATCGCGCCATAGGCCGTCTTGAGCAGTTGGGCGTAGTCCTCCACCGTACCGTCCCAGGTCTGGCCAGGATGTCCCTCCTGCCAGACATCCGGCTCGTTCCAGATCACCCAATGGCGGATGCGGCCCTGGTAGTGTTGGGCCATGCGGCGGGTGAAGGCCTCCCAGGCGGCCATGTCGGGCACGGCGCGGCTGCCGGGGGCCTGGCCGGACGCCGCGGCCCAGGCTGGCGTGCCGATCAGCAGGCCGACCACCTCGCGGCCGGCCGCCAGCTCGCCGGCGATCAGCGGGTCGGGCACGTTGGCCGGCTTCCAGTCCACCGGGCTGTCGGGCTGGATCACATCCCAGCGCAGGATGACGCGCGTGTAACCGGCGCCAGCCTCGCTGGCCGCGGCCGGGTTGACGAAGGTCTCCACGATGCCAAAACGGGGATCAGGCGGGGAAGGTGCGGCCTCCTGGCCGCGCGCCGGCGTCAGACACAGCATCAGCAGAGCCAGCGCCGCCAGCCCGGCGTGTAGACAGGATCGAAGGGTAGACAGGGAGGTTGACGGCATCGACAATCCAACCACCGAACGACTCTTGCAGGCGTTTGACAAGACCACACTGACCATCGTCCACCTGCCAGATCAAGTGATCCATCACGTAACACCGCTGACAGCCCTGCAAGTCCGTATTCTGGAGCTGCTCGGACTGCCACCAACAGTCTACACCAGGCTGACCAAATTGTGAAAAGGCCAGCACAATTTAGGCGAATGGACAGAAACACGTTGATCTACGTGCTCATCAACCTGCGAGCGCTGCAGTGTACTGCGCCCCTAAAATTGGACACATAGCCAACTGAACTAGGATGCTTTGACGGTAGTTGACTGTA
>JACSRL010000772.1 GCA_014879765.1 Anaerolinea sp.
ACCCACGCCGTAGGGGCGGGGAAACCCCGCCCCTACGGCGTGGGTGGTGGGATGGAGGTGGCGGACGCCCAGGACGCGCCCGCTACGCTTGCTGAATGGCTGCAGCGCGAGCACCGGGAGACCGTGTTGCGCCAGTTCCGCCAGACGGTGAGCAACGCCGTCGATCAGGTGATTCAACGTCTGGGAGCTTTGCCGTGACGTCGCAATCTTCTTCCTCCCGCCTGCGCATCGCCTTGGTGGCGCTGGCGCTTCTGCTGGGCCTGGCCCTGCTGGTGATCCAATTGGTGCGCTGGCAGGTGGTGCAGCGCGATGAATTTGGGCCGGCCACCGGCCTCTTCGGCCAGACCCTTGGCGGCCGCAGCGCCTCGGCAACGGCGGCCGATGGGGCGGCCAAGAGCCCGGATCGCGGCGCCATCATCGACATCAACGGCGTGCCCCTGGCCTTCGATACCTACCAGTGGGAGATCTGGATCGAGCCGCGCCTGGTCCCCAAAGGAAGCGAGGCCGCGCTGACCGCACAGTTGGTGGAACTGCTGGGGCCGACGCTGCGCCAAACCCCCGATGAGCTGCTGCGCATCCTGCAAGAGCGCGCGCCGGGGGTGGTGACGCTGACCCGCCAGGGATCGCAGGCGGCCGGCGAGACCATCGCCGGCTGGCAGCGGCTGGACATCAGCGCCAAGGCGCTGCCGGTGCGCATCTATCCACAGGGAACGCTGGCGGCCCACCTGCTGGGCTTCGTCAACGGCGAGCCACGCGCCTACTACGGCGTGGAGGAGCGCTACGACAGCTATCTGCGCGCCATGTCCCCCCCCTTCCACTATGCCTATCCCGAAAACCAGGCCTTCTACCAGCAGTTGCCGGAGGGCTGGCGCGAGGTGTTGCCATCGGCCGGGGGCCAGGATCTGGTGCTGACCATCGACCGCCGGCTGCAATCCATCACCGAGCGCGTCCTGGGCGAGGCCATCGGCCAGTACAAGGCCGAGTCGGGCACCATCATCGTCATGAACCCGCGCGATGGCGCGATCCTGGCCATGGCCAGCCTGCCCGCCTACGACCCCAATCAGTACGGCGCCACCAACACGCTGGTCCTGGCCGATCCTGCCATCAGCAAGCAGTACGAGCCGGGCTCGGTCTTCAAGATCGTGACCATGGCGGCCGGCATCGACGCCGGGGTCATCACCCCGGACACCGTGCTGACGGACACCCTCTCCATCGAGGTGGGCGACCGGCTGATCTACAACTCCAACATGCGCACCTTCGGGCCGGTGACGATCCGCGAGGCGCTGGTGCTCTCGCTGAACATCCCCACCGCCCAGGTCGCCCTGCTCTTGCAGGAGGCGCGCTTTTATCAGTACATCCAGCGCTTCGGCTTTGGCCAGTTGACCGAGGTGGACCTGGCCAACGAAGGCCCCGGCTCGGTCAAGGCGCCGGGCGACTCCCTGTGGAGCCGCTCCGATCTGGCCACCAACGCCTTTGGCCAGGGCCTGGCCGTCACCCCCATGCAGATGGTCAGAGCCGCGGCCGTCATCGCCAACGGCGGGCTGCTGGTGCGGCCGCACGTGGTGGACAGCATGGTCTTCCGCGGCCGGCTGGTGCAGCCGGACACCTCCCCCATGCGCCGGGTGATCCAGCCGGAAGCGGCCGACGCGGTGGCCGACATGATGGTGAGCGTCGTCGAAAAGGGCTCGCCGGCGGCCCAGGTGCCCGGCTACAAGGTGGCCGGCAAGACCGGCACGGCCCAGGTGGCCATTCAGGGCGGCTACCATCCCACCGCCACCATCCATTCCTTTGTCGGCTTTGTGCCGGCCGATGACCCGGCCTTTGTGGCGCTGGTCAAGCTGGATGTGCCGAAGGCCTATCCCTGGGCCGATGGCACCGCCGCGCCGACCTTTGCCCGGCTGGCCGCGGAATTGTTGCCCGTGCTGCGGGTGCCCCCGGAACAGATGGCCAACCGACCATGAAACTCACGCCACAAGAGATCGCGCGCGCCGTCAGCGGCGTGGCCCTGGATGAGCGGGGATTAGCTATGGCCAGGCTGGCTCGGTCGGAGACCGGCCAGAGCGGCGGCGCGGCTCGGTCGGAGACCGGCCAGAGCAGTGGCGCGGCTCGGTCGGAGACCGGCCAGAGCGGCGGCGCGGCTCGGTCGGAGACCGGCCAGAGCGGCGGCGCGGCTCGGTCGGAGACCGGCCAGAGCGGCGATCGGGCGGGCCATGTCCTGCTGACCAGTGTGGCCATCGACAGCCGCCAGGCGGGGCCGGGCAGCCTGTTTGTTGCGCTGCCGGGCGAACGCACCGACGGCCATGACTATGTGGCGCATGCCTTCAGCCGCGGCGCACAGATGGCGCTGGTCGGCCGGCCGGTGGAGGCGCCGGGAGTGCTGATCGACGTGCGGCCGCTGGGAGCGCCTGAACAAGCTCAGGAGTCCTCGATCTGGGAGGCGATGCAGGCTGCAGTCGCGGCTGGCCAGCCTGTCTGCCTGTGGGTCGATGATCCCATACTTGCCTTGCAGCGCATCGCCACCGCCTGGCGCGCCCGTTTCAACCCGCGCGTGGTGGGCATCACCGGCAGCGTCGGCAAGACCACCACCAAGGAGATCACCGCCGCGGTGCTGCGCCAGCGTTTTGTGACGCTGAAAAACCCGGGCAACCAGAACAACGAGATCGGCCTGCCCCTGACCGTGCTGGAGCTGGACGAATCGCATCAGATGCTGGTGCTCGAGATGGGCATGTATGACGTGGGCGAGATCGCCCAGCTTTGCCGCATCGCCCGGCCGCACGTGGGTGTGATCACCAACATTGGGCCGGTGCATCTGGAGCGGCTGGGCAGCATGGAGCGCATCGTGCAGGCCAAGACCGAGCTGGTGCAGGCGCTGCCGGCCGACGGCGTGGCGGTGCTCAACGCCGATGACCCACTGGTGGCCGGCATGGCCAGCCAGACCCAGGCGCGCGTCTTCTGGTACGGCCTGACCCCTCCCGCTGGTCGAGTAGGCAGCCGTATCGAGACCACGGACTACACCCCCGCTGGTCGAGTAGGCAGCCGTATCGAGACCACGGACTACCTGTGGGCCGACGAGATCGAGAGCGAAGGCCTGGACGGCATCCGCTTCCGCTTCCACTACCAGGGCGACGTGTTGCACGTGCGCGCGCCGCTACTGGGCCGCCACAGCGTTCACACCGCCCTGCGCGCCGCGGCCGTCGGCCTGGTGGAAGGGCTGAGCTGGGAAGAGATCGTGCGCGGCATGCAGCAGCTTGACGTGCAGTTGCGGCTGATCGCCGCACGCGGGCTGAACGGCGCCACCCTGCTGGATGACACCTACAACGCCAGCCCGGCCTCGACCATGGCGGCCCTCAACCTGTTGGCCGATCTGCCGGTACACAACGGCCGGCGCATTGCCGTGCTGGGCGACATGCTGGAGCTGGGCAGCTACGAGGAAGAAGGGCACCGCAAGGTCGGCGTGCGCGCGGCCGATGTGGTGGACCTGCTGGTCACCGTCGGCCAGCGGGCGCGCTTGATCGCCGAGGAGGCGCTGGCCGCCGGCCTGCCGGCCGGCCGGGTGCTGGCCCTGGCCAATGCCCAGGCCGCGCTGGCCGAGCTGCGTTCGATCCTGGGGCCGGGCGATGTGGTGCTGGTCAAGGGATCGCGCGCCGTACACATGGACGACATCGCCACCGCATTGACGGAGCAGAACGATGATCGTTGACCACGGCAGGATGAACCCGGCAAGGATGTCCGCGCGCCAAGCGCGGCATTCATCCTTCATCCTTCATCCTTCATCCTTTCGGGCAAGGCATAGCCGATCATGGCCTATCCACTGACCCTGGGCGCCATCACCTTCTTCCTGGCCGTCATCTGGGGCCCGCCGCTGATCAAGTGGCTGATCCGCAACGAGATGGGCAAGAAGATCCGCGTCGAGGAGCCCGGTTCGCACCAGATGAAGATGGGCACCCCCACCATGGGCGGCCTGATGGTCATCATCCCGGTGGTGATCATCACCGGCCTGCTGAACATCGCCAATTTGCTGGGCTTCAACATCATCGGCCAATCGGTGTTGATCCCCATGGGCACGCTGGTGACCTTCGGCCTGTTGGGCCTGATCGACGATCTGGAGGGCATCCGCGGCAAGCGAGTCTTCGGCGAGGGCATCATGGCCCGCACCAAGGCCCTTTGGCAGGTGATTCTCGCCCTGGTGATCGCCCTGATTCTCTACTTCAGCCCCACCGAGCTGCGCAGCGTGGCCATCCCCGGCATCGTCGAACGCATCGACATCGGCCTGCTGTGGGTCCCCATTGCCACCTTCATCATCGTGGCCATGTCCAACGCCGTCAATTTCTCCGACGGGCTGGATGGATTGGCCGGCTCGTTGGCGGCGGTGGCCTTCGCCTGCTACGGCGTCATCGCCTACTTGCAGGGCCAGGTCTGGCTGGCAGCCTTCTGTTTCACCATGGTCGGCGCGCTGTTGGCCTTTCTCTGGTTCAACGTTCACCCGGCTGACCTGTTCATGGGCGATGTCGGCTCGCTGGCCATCGGCGCCACGCTGGGTGTGGTGGCGCTGATGACCGGCCAATGGCTGCTCTTGCCCATCGTCGGCGCGATGTTCGTGGCCGAGGCGCTGTCGGTGACCATGCAGATCGGTTGGTTCAAGTACACCCGGCGGCGCTACGGCCAGGGACGGCGCATCTTCAAGATGGCGCCGCTGCACTACCACTTCGAGCTCAAAGGCTGGAGTGAGACCCAGGTCATGCAGCGCTTCTTCCTGTGCGGCATCCTGGCCGGCATGTTCGGCGTCGCGCTGGCGCTGATCTGAACGATGAATGTGACTGTTCAGGCATGGTTGTCTCGCAGACCAAGATCATGGCGCCATGAAAGGCCGTTGCGCGGACGAAAATCATGCCCGCACAAGAAAAACCCGGTTTCTGAACGACAAACCATGACCTCAACGCCCTTCGCCTCACTGGCTGGAAAGCGCATCGTGATCCTGGGACTGGCCCGTCAAGGGACAGCCCTGGCGCGCTTTTTCCTGCGCGAGGGCGCCCAGGTCACCATCAGCGATGTCGCTCCGGCTGACCAGCTATCTGCACCGCTGACAGAGCTGGCCGGTCAACCGGTTCGTCTGGTTCTTGGCGGTCATCCGCCCGAACTTCTTCAAAACTGTGACTTGCTCTGCCTCAGCGGCGGCGTGCCGCCCCAGATCCCCCTCGTGGCGGCGGCACGCCGGCAGGGTATCCCTTTGAGCAACGACGCGCTGCTGACCTTGCAGCGCAGCCCGGCGCCGGCCATCGGCATCACCGGCTCCAGCGGCAAGACCACCACCACCACCCTGGTGGGGCTGATGCTGCAAGCGGAGAACGATGAAGGCGGAATGATGAACGATGAAGGCGGACAGGCCGCGCAACGCGGTGAAGACGCTGCCGCCGCGCTTTCCGACTCATCCTTCATCCTTCATCCTTCATCCTTCCCCCATGCCTGGGTCGGCGGCAACATCGGCACGCCGCTGATCGACCGGCTGCAGCAGGTGCAGCCCGGCGACTGGCTGGTGCTGGAGCTCTCCAGCTTCCAACTGGAGCTGTTCGACGGCGCCAGCTTCGGCCCGCCGGTCAGCCCGGCCGTGGCCGCGGTGCTCAATGTGACGCCGAACCATCTGGATCGTCACCCATCCATGGCTCACTATGCCGCGGCCAAGGCGAATGTGCTGCGCTGGCAGGGCGTGAAACGTGAGACGTGGGGCGTGACAGGTGCGGGGCGCGCTGAGGATGTTGCGGTGCTGGGCGCGGACGATGCGGTGACCGGCGGCTGGCTGCGCGGCGGCCGGGTGGAGATCGCCGCGGAAACTGGCCAGGAGGCGCTCAGCTTTCCCCTGGCCGGCCGGCGGCTGGGCTTTGGCCTGGGCGAGCCGGTGGGCGATGGCTGCTGGCTGGCCGGCGACGGCTGGCTGACGCTGCGCCTGGATGGCCGGGAGCAGCGGGTGCTGCCCGCCCACGCCGTCCAACTGCGCGGCCGGCACAACCTGCTCAACCTGGCCGCGGCCTGCGCCATCAGCGCGGCCGCGGGCGTCCAGCCGGCCGCCATGGCCGCGGTGGCCAGCAGCTTCACCGGCGTCGAGCACCGCCTGGAGCTGGTGCGTGCGCTGCACGGCGTGTACTGGTACAACGACAGCATCGCGACCGCGCCGGAGCGGGCCGCGGCCGCCCTGCTCAGCTTCGACGAACCGATCGTGCTCCTGGCCGGCGGCCGCGACAAAAAGCTGCCCTGGCAGGAATTCGCCCGCCTAGCGCGCCAGCGGGTGCGGGTGCTGATCCTCTTCGGCGAGGCGGCCGACCTGATCGCGCAGGCCGTGGCCAGCCAGCCGGGGCCGGGTAACGAGCTCATCCTGCTGCGCTGCGCCGATCTGCCAGCCGCGGTGGCCGCGGCCGTCCAGGCTGCCCGGCCGGGCGAGGTGGTGTTGCTGGCGCCCGGCGGAACCAGCTTCGACGCGTACAAAGATTTTGCCGCCCGCGGCGAACATTTTCGAGCCCTTGTGAACGAGCTTTAGCCATGGCGACGACCAAGCCCCCCCGAGCGATTTCAGAAAACCGTTCCACCCCATCTCGGCGCCCCAATCGTCCCGCGGGCTGGCGCGTTGGGCTGGGCAGCGCGCCCGGCCAGTTCGACATCTGGCTGCTGGTGATCACCGCCGCGCTGGTGGGGTTGGGACTGGTGATGGTGTTCAGCGCCAGCTTCACCCAGGCCAACCGCTTCTTCGACCAGCCGACCTACTACCTGCTGCGCCAGTTGCGCTGGGTGGCGCTGGGGCTCCTGGCCATGACCGGCCTGGCCTTTTTCGACTATCGCCACCTGCGCAACCTGTCGCTGTTGATGATGGCCGGCACGGTGGTGGTGCTGCTGGCCGTGCTGATCTTCGGCACCGAAAGCCTGGGCTCACGCCGCCACCTGTTCGGCACCTCGGTGCAGCCCAGCGAGCTGGCCAAGCTGACCATCATCATCTACATCGCCTATTGGCTGAGCTCCAAAGGCTCGCGCCTCAAGGCGGTGTCCGACGGCCTGGCCCCCTTTGCCGTGCTGCTGGGCATGGTGGCGCTGCTGATCGTCTTGCAGCCTGACATCGACACCACCGCGCTGATCGTCTTCACCGCCCTGGTGATGTTCTTCGTGGCCGGCGCGGACGGTAAACAGTTGACCATCATCCTGATCATCGCCGCGCTCACCTTTCTGCTGGTGGCCACGCGTTTCAGCTACGCCTCGCAGCGCGTCGACGACTACGTGAGCTTTCTGCGCGATCCCACCCTGGGCAGCGACCAGATGCAGTCGGTGATGCAGGCGCTGGCGCGCGGCGGGCTCTTCGGGGCCGGGCTGGGCACCGGCGAGAGCCGGGTGCAGCTCCCCTTCACCGACAGCATCTACGCGGTGATCGGCTTCGAGCTGGGCTTCGTGGGCGCGCTGGGCGTGGTCTTGCTCTTCGGCGCCTTCGCCCTGCGCGGCCTGCGCATCGCCCTGCGCTGCACCGATCCCTTTGGCCAGATCCTGGGCATCGGCGTCACCGCCTGGATCACCATGCAGGCAGTGCTGAACATGGGCGTCAACCTGGGTGTGCTGCCCTTCAGCGGCCTGACCCTGCCTTTCATCAGCTATGGCGGCTCGTCGCTGCTGGCCTGCATGGCCGGCGTCGGCGTGCTGTTGAGCATCTCGCGCCACGGGGCCAGCCAGAAAGCGCCCGCCGCCCAGGCGGCGCTGGCGGCGGTCCCGCGCGGCGCAGGAGCCGAGTATGCGTCTCTTACTCTCGGGTGGCGGCACTGGCGGACACGTCTATCCCATTTTGGCCGTGCTCGAAGCACTCGCTCAGCCCGATCCACTGCCGTCCGACGCGGCAGCGCCAGCCGCTCCACGGCCGGCGGCCGGTCCGGCGCAGCCAGCAGCGCCGGTTTCGCAGTCAAGTCCGCCAGCGCGCCCCGTGTCGACCAGCTCAGCCGGCGCGTCACCCGCGCCAGACGCACCATCGCCCGCAAGACTGGCGCCAGCCGGCGCAGCGCCGGCGCCCCGGCCAGCGGCCAGCGCATCCCCCGCCGCCGCTGAGCCGTCCGCGGCCAGCCTGCTCTACGTGGGCGTCCGCGGCGGCGTGGAAGAGGAGCTGGCCCAGGCCGCCGGCGTCCCCTTCCGGGCCATCGAAAGCGGCCAGGTGCGGGACATGGCGCCCTGGGTGGCGGCCGGCAATCTGCTCAAGGCCGGCCGCGGCGTGCGCCAGGCCGGCCGGCTGATGGCCGAGTTCCGGCCGGACGTGGTCTTCGTCACCGGCGGCTTTGTGGCCGGGCCGGTGGTGCTGGCAGCTTGGCGGGCCCACGTGCCGGTGTTCATCTACCTGCCCGACATGGAACCGGGTCTGGCCATCCGCCGCATGAGCCGTCTGGCCCGCAGCGTGGGCGTCACCCTGCCCGAGGTGGCGCGCTGGTTCCCCGGCAAGGCCGTGGTGACCGGCTATCCGGTGCGGCAGGAGATCCTGGCGCTGGCCGGCCAACGCCGCCAGGCGCGGCAGCAGTTGGGCCTGGCCGGCGAGCTGCCGACGCTGCTGGTCTTCGGCGGCAGCCGCGGGGCGCGCAGCATCAACCAGGCGCTGGCGGCCGCGCTGCCCGCGCTGCTGCCGCACTGCCAGGTGGTACACATCAGCGGCACGCTGGATTGGCCGGCCGTGGAGGCGCGGGCGCAGAGCTTGCCCGACCCGTTGCGCCCGCGCTATCATGCCTACGCCTATCTGCACCGTGAGATGGCGCTGGCGCTGGCCGCGGCCGATCTGGTGGTGGCCCGGGCTGGGGCCTCCACCCTGGGCGAATTTCCGGCCCTGGGGCTGCCCAGCATTCTGGCGCCCTATCCGCATTCAGGCCAGCATCAGGAGATCAACGCCGACGCGCTGGCCCGGCGCGGCGCAGCCATCAAGCTGCCCGATGACCAGTTGGCGACGCAGTTGGCGCCGACGGTGCTGCGCTTGCTGGCGGCCCCCGAGGCGCTGGCAGCCATGAGCCGTTCGGCCCAGGCGCTGGCGCAGCCCGGCGCCGCGGCCGCCATTGTTCAGGAGCTTCGCCGCCTGGCCCAGCAAGGCTGAGCCAAGGAGACCACCATGTTCGTAGCGGTTCTTCTACTAGCCACCACCATGGCCATCTTCGGCGTCCTGGGCTATCTCAAGGGCGCGAAGTGGGCCTTTATCGCGCTGATGATCCTGTCGGTGGCCGTCATACTGGTGGAAGTCAAGCCTGAGACCATCATCGCCACGCTCAACGGCCTGTACATGGGGGTGATGTTGACGCTGCAAGGCGGCCTGGGCGCGCTGGCCTCCGGCGATCTGGAGGAGGCCAAGGCTATCCTGGCCGACATCGACAAGCCCTTCACCGACGCCAACCAGAACATGGCGCTGCTGCTGGTGATCCTCGGCGCGGTGGGCGTCGGCCTGATCCTGGCCGCGGTGATGAAGAGCAAGCCCGGCGTCTGGGGCCTGATCTGGGGCCTGGTCTATGGCTACGTGCTGAGCGCGGGCGTGCTGCCGCTGCTCAGCTCCAACCCCATGGCGCTGCTGCCGCTGCCCATCGTGCGCCCACAGGAACGCCAGCCAGGCGCGGCGGCCGCCCAGGCCTCCAACGCCCTGGACCAGATGTTCACCACCCTGGCCCAGCCGGAAAACGTACAGATCATCGCCACCATCATCGGCATTGCGGTCATCCTGCTCCTGCTGCTCACCGTGCGCAGCGGCGTCAAGAGCGGCAAGAAGAAAGGAGGATGAGGCATGGGACCTGTTGAAGTCGTCTTTCTGATCCTCATCGGCCTGTTCGGCGCGATCGGCGTGGTGCGCGGCTGGCAGCGCGAGCTGGGCGTGACCACCATGCTGCTGATCACCCTGTTCGTGATCGAGTTTGTGCTCACCACCTCGGTTGGCCAACGGATAGAATCGTTTCTCACCGGCGCCGGCGTCTCGCAGGAGCAGTTGCTGGTCATCGAATCCATGGCCGCGGTCGGCCTGCTGCTCCTGGTGACTTTCATCTCTTACCAGGGGCTGGGCCTGGTCTATCCCGGCTCCAGCAAGAACTCCTTGCTGAGCCTGCTGATCGGCCTGCTCAACGGCTATCTTTTCGCCGGCAGCCTCTGGTACTACCTGGCCCGGGCCAACTGGCCGCTGGCCAACGTCGTGCCCGATTACTCGCAGTTCTACGACTTTTTCGTGCAGATTCTGCCGCCTGCCATCTTCGGCTGGCAGTTCTTCATCCTGCTGGCCGTGGCCATGCTGATCCTGCGTGTGGTCAGGTAGGCAAAGGGACATGGAAACTCGCAACGCAACACCTACCGGCTGGGCACACCTGCTAACGACACCCAGCCACAGCCATATCCACCTGGTGGGCATCGGCGGCATGGGGCTTTCGGCCATCGCCCGCCTGCTGTTGCAGCGCGGTCTGCGCGTCTCCGGCTCCGATCAACGGCCCGGCCCGGCCACGGCCGAGCTGGCCACGCTGGGCGCACAGGTGTTCATCGGCCACGACGCGGCCCACGTGGCCGGCGCAGACCTGGTGCTGATCTCGTCGGCCGTGCCGGCCAGCAACCCCGAGGTGCAGGCGGCCCTGGCCGCGGGCATCCCGGTGGTCAAGCGCGAGCAGTT
>JACSRL010000767.1 GCA_014879765.1 Anaerolinea sp.
GCACCCGCCGGCTGAGCGGCTGGCGCCAACACGTGATTTCGATACGGCGGCCTACTCAATCCACGTGTTGGCGCCCGCCGGCTGAGCGGCTGGCGCGCCAACACGTGATTTCGATACGGCGGCCTACTCAATCCACGTGTTGGCACCCGCCGGCTGAGCGGCTGGCGCGCGCTGACTCATTGGGCAGAGGAGAGACCTGTGAGACGCCATCTTGTTCTGTTGAGTATCGCATTGCTCGTGCTGGCAGCTTGTTCTGCCCCGCCGGCGCCGCAGCCGCAGGACGCGGCCGCGCCGGCCGCCGCCGCGCCAACGGCGACAGCCGAGGCCGCGCGGCCGGCGCCCGCGGCCGGCGTGCTGTTGGTCGATCCTGCCATCGACCTGGGCCCCATCAGCCCCTACATCTTCGGGACCAACTACGGGCCGATGCTGGCGGTGCCCATGGAGATGATGCCCGATGTGCTCGCCTCCCGCTTCACCGCGCTGCGCTGGCCGGGCGGCGACTGGACCGACACCGTGGACATGCAGCCCTTCCAACTGGACCAGTTCGTCTGGTTCTACAACCAGTTGGGCGCGCTGCCGACGGTCAGCGTGCGGCTCTTTGGCGGCCAGCCGGAGACCGCGGCCGCGATGGTGTACTACGCCAACATCGAGCAGGGGCTGGGCATCGAGTACTGGAGCATCGGCAACGAGCCGACCCTCTACGAGGAGCAGCACGGCGAACCTTACGACACGGAGCGCTTCAACCGCGAGTGGCGCGCCATCGCCGAGGCCATGAAGGGGGTGGATCCCAGCATCAAGCTGCTGGGGCCGGAGCTGCACCAGTGGAACAGCGAGCTGGCCACCACGCCCAAGGACCCGGCCGGCCGCGACTGGATGACCGAGTTCTTGCAGGCCAACGGCGATCTGGTGGACGTGGTGACGGTGCACCGCTATCCCATGTACGAGGTCAGGGGCGATCCTGTGACCTTCGACCAGTTGCGGGCCAACACCGAGGTCTGGGGCGATGAGGTCCGCTACCTGCGCCAGTTGATCCGGGAGCAGACCGGCCGCGAGCTGCCCATCGGCATCACCGAGATCAACTCGTCGCCCACCAGCGTCTCTGGCCAGCCCGCCAGCCCCGATTCCTTCTTCAACGCGATCTGGTACGCCGATGTGCTGGGCCGGCTGATCTCGGAGGACCTGTTCCTGGTGAACCTCTGGAACATCTCGCAGCGCAGCGGCGGGCTGGGGCTGATCAGCGGCTTCACCGTTCGCCCCACGCTCTACACCTTCCAGATCTATAAGCACTTCGGCGATCAGCAGGTGTATGCCGCCTCCGGCGTGGAGGGCGTGTCGGTCTACGCCGCGCTGCGCGAGGACGGCGCGCTGACGGTGATGGTCGTCAACCTGAACGACGACGAGCAGACCGTCACCTTTGAGCTGGCCGGCGGCGCGCCGGCTGAGGCCGAGGTGTGGCGGCTGGATGCAGAACACAACGCCGAGAACCTGGGCAAGCAGCCCTGGCCGGCCGATGGAACGGCCACGCTGCCGGGGCAGTCGGTGACGCTGGTTGTGATCAATTGATCCTTGTACCGCTGCACAACGGATGTCCAGCCAGAGCAAACACAGGACCTGCCAGCAGTTGCTCGACCGTCACGGCTTCTTTCATCATCTGTATATGAGCCGGTTCAAAGGGGAGGCGAGCTAATCGGGTGTGTAGATCGCACATAAAACAAGGCTCCGCACGGACGTCCGTGCG
>JACSRL010000668.1 GCA_014879765.1 Anaerolinea sp.
GTCAATATGCCAGTCGTCGTGATCGGCTGGCTGGCTGCCGCGGTTTGACCGATCCCCGCCTCCGGTGTGGGGGCCGCGTCCTGCGCCGCTCCCGCCAACGGCGCAGCGCTGGTCACAGGCTTTTTACCCCCCCCCCGATTTAACATAAGATGAAGACGCCGCCGCAGGCAGCGCCATCGGCGCCACCAGGGAGACCACCAGAATCCAGGAAAATGCACGCCATGTTGCCTTCTTCATGCCGCTACCTCCTCTGCCTGAACCTGTCCGCCACAGCGAGCCCGTCGCGGGCGCCCGCCGGTCGATTTCGTTGCTGACACTTGCTGCCAGTCTATCACACCGCCGCGCTGCTGTCAATAGGTCTTTGGTACTATTTTGGGCCCAGACATGGGAAACCGGGGTTTTGTCTCGCAGACCAAGATCATGACGCCATGAAAGGCCGTTGCGAGGACGAAAACCATGCCCGCACGAGAAAAACCCGGTTTCTGAACGACTGGCTGAGCAGTTACGCTCAAATTTGGAATTGCCGACGTTTGGCCAGGGATAGCTTGCGCTTCTTTTTGGCCGGCCGATCCACCGAGGCCTCCAGCAGGGCCGGCTCACGCTTGCCTTTGACCTGTTCGACAGTGCTGGCGGCGATCTCCCGGCCGCGCGCCAGGGCGTCGTCGAACAGCCGCTTCATGTCCTGCTTGTGCAGCTTCTCGCCGGTGACGAAGTATTGATAGACCGCCTGGCCGGTGGCGTAGGTGCCAGCGTAGGCAACGGCCGTCTTGAGCAACACACCCAGCGGCAGGAAGCCCACCAGCTCGCGTGCCACCTGCCGCCACATGAAGCCCGCGCCCACCACCCCAGCCACCTTGGGGATGATCTCGGCCAGCGTGCCGCTCTCGCCCATCAGGATGCCCAGCTTGTAGGCCATCACCACTTGATTCTTGGACAAAATGAGGATGTCGGCCACGGCGAAGGGGATGCCCAGGCCGGGGATCATCTCGGCCAGGCCGGTGCCGGCCGCATAGCCCGCGTTGACCCGGCTGGTGTTGGCGATCAGCTTCTGGCCCACGGCCGGCCGCAGACCGGGAAAGGCGCGGCCAATCGCCAGCTCACGCTCAGGCAGCAGCTCCAGCAGGGCGGGCAGCAGCTCCTCCTTGACCTGCTTTTCATCCCCCAAGGCGCAGCGCGCCACCCGCAGCAGCTCACTGGTCTGCCCACCCAGCGCAGCATCCACCGCTCCCGCGCCGGGCTGCCACGGGTCCAGCACCACCAGCAGCGGCGCAGGCTGGGCCAGCAGCGGCGCCAGGCTGTCGCTTCGCAGCTCCTGGGCGTCGTCCAGCAGCACGATGCGCAGATCGTAGCCGGCCAGCGCAGCCAGATCCTCCCCCTGCAAAGGCAGACGATAGCAGGGCAGCGCGGTCACCAACTGCTCGGCGCTGCGCGGCCCATGCTGCAAGAGGCCCTGGAACGCGGAGCTCTTGCCGTCCGCACCGATCAGCGCCAGGCGGGGCGTCCGTTCGGCGTCCGCGAGAATGGAACGGATGTCGATCTCAGAAAAGATCTTCCACATGGGACCCAATTCAGTTAGTTGTGGCATAGAGTAACCTTCGGCGGCCACGCCGCCCAGCTTGCTTCTGCATGCTTCGCTGTGTCGTACAGAAACCGGGTTTTTCTCGTGCGTCTGCTCAGCCGGCGGGTGCGAACACGTTGATTTCGACACTTGCACCTGCGCTGCGCTTCGGCGCAAGTG